>NZ_JAAGPG010000160.1:0-238 GCF_017104665.1 Burkholderia sp. Se-20378
TTGGAGTGATACATTGTTGTGAGTGCTGATGTGGTTTGCATGTCCGCTGTTGACTGTTGGTATTGTGTGGTGGTGCTCTGTCGGGCGCTCGGTGAGGTTTGTTGGTTAGTCGATATGTGGGGTGTTGGAGTTAGCTGTGTGAGTTTTGCGGTTTTGGCTGGTGGTTGTTTTGTGCGTTTTTTTTTTTGTGTGATGCTGTTGTTTTCTTTTTTTTTTTTTTTTTTTTTTTTTTTAATTC
>NZ_JAAGPG010000161.1:0-16009 GCF_017104665.1 Burkholderia sp. Se-20378
TGCGGCGCTTGCCGCGCTTTCAAGGAAACGTCGGGCGCACGTGGTTCTTCATGCCGACGGAAGTCGCGCTTGGTGGCCTTGCGCGAAGTGGTCGTCTGGGCGGCGCTCCGAAAAACGCCGACCCGTTTTTTCGCCCGGAAGGAAGCCGTTCGTGAGACGCCATCTCCCGGGTGGCTCGCGGGAAGCGAAAGGTCCCGGGCGCGCTACAACCAGCCGTGCCGGTCGAGCACGTGGTGCACGGCGTCGATGCGCGCGCCGACGTCCGGAAATTCCATCAGCTTCTGCCGCGCGCGCAGGTCGAGCGGCAGCAGTTCCGCGAGACGGTTCGACACCCAGCTCGGATCGTCGAGGTGGAACGGTTCACCGAACGGCATTTTCTCCGGATCGGACTTCTTCAGCGCGTGGATGATGCGCTCGAGCACCTCGGCGCACGAGCCGAACTGCGCGAGCGTCTGCTCGCCTTCGAGCGGGATGTCGTCGGGCAGCGGTTCCGCGATGCCGACCAGCAGCCCGTTGCCTTCGACGCGATACGACAGCAGCTCGAAACGCTGCGTGCCGACCGCCTGCAGGTACAGCATGCCGAATTCACCTGTATCGCATTCGGTGATGCGCGCCATGCAGCCGATGGTCTCGGGCACCGACACCGCGCCGTCCTGCGCGACTTCCGGTCCGCTCTTCAGCAGGCATACGCCGAACGGTGCGTTGTCGCGCAGGCACGCGCGGGACATGTCGAGATAGCGTGCCTCGAACACCTTGAGCGGGAGCAGGCCCCCCGGAAACAGCACCGTGTGCAGCGGGAAGAGCGGCAGGTCGATCAGGGTGGTCGATAGGGAGGACATGGCGCGCTGATGAAGGGGCGGGCGTCGCTAGGGTCGGTCGACCTCGGAGACGAGCCGCGACGACGCGTCGACATCCACTGGCGCATCACGATGCCGCACGATCACGTTCGCCTCGTGCGCAAGGCGCGCGGCGAGCGTTTCCGCGATGAACACCGACCGATGCTGCCCGCCCGTGCAGCCGATGGCGACGGTCAGGTAGCTGCGGTTGTCATCGCGGAAGTGCGGCAGCCATTTCATCAGGAACGCATGGATGTCGTCGATCATCTGGTGGACGATCGGCAGTGCGTCGAGAAAGGCGATAACCGGCTGGTCGAGCCCGGTGAGCGGGCGCAACTCGTGGTCGTAGTACGGATTCGGCAGCGCGCGCACGTCGAACATCAGGTCGGCGTCGAGCGGCACGCCGCGCTTGAAGCCGAACGATTCGAACATCACCATCAGGTCGTTGTTCTTCTGCTCGATGAAGCGCTTGACCCACGTACGCAGCGCGTTCGCGCGCAGCGTGCTCGTGTCGATCTGGTGGCCGAATTCGGCGAGCGGCGCGACGAGATGGCGTTCGCGCTCGATCGCTTCCTCGAGCGACGACAGCAGGCCGACGTCCGCGTCGTGCGACAGCGAGCCGGACAGCGGGTGGCGGCGGCGCGTTTCGGAGAAGCGCTGGATCAGCGCCTGGGTGCTCGCGTTGAGGAACAGCACGCGCACGTCGTGCTCGCGCGACAGGTCGCGGATCAGGCCGGGCATTTCGTCGAGCGACGCGCTCGAGCGCGCGTCGATCGCGACCGCGAGCCGGTGCTGGCCCTCTCCGGCGAGGTAGCGGGCGAGTTCGGGGAGCACGTGCGGCGGCAGGTTGTCGACGCAGTAATAGCCTGCGTCCTCGAGCGCGTTCAGCGCGACGGACTTGCCTGAGCCGGAGATGCCGGTGATGAGGACGATGCGCATGGGAAGCAGTGAATCCTGACGTTTCATCATAGCACCGGCCAGACGCGTCGGCGTTGCGTGGCCGGCGCGTGCGGGTTACACCAGTTTGCCGGGGAACTGACTGTCGGGATCTTGCATCGCGAGTCGTTGCCGATCCATGAAATCGCGCAATGTGTCGATTCCGCGCAACTGCAGGATCGTGTTCCGGACGGCCGCCTCGACGAGCACCGCGAGGTTGCGGCCGGCCGCGACCTGGATCGTGACCTTGCTGATCGGCAAGCCGAGCACGTCGACCGTCTGGCTTTCGAGCGGCAGGCGCTGGAATTCGCCGTCGGGGCGCCGCACGAGCTGGACGATCAGCTTCAGCTTCATTTTCCGCCGCACGGCGGTTTCGCCGAAGATCGTCTTGATGTCGAGCAGGCCGAGGCCGCGCACTTCGAGCAGGTTCTGCAGCAGCGGCGGGCAGCGCCCTTCGACGAAATCGGGGCCAAGTCGGACGAAGTCGACCGCGTCGTCGGCGACGAGGCCGTGGCCGCGGCTGATCAGCTCGAGGCCGAGCTCGCTCTTGCCGAGGCCCGAATCGCCGGTCAGCAGCACGCCCATCCCGAGGATGTCGATGAACACGCCGTGCAGCGTCGCGCGCGGCGCGAGGATGCGCGACATGTAGAGCCGCAGGCTGTCGATCACCGCGGCGGCCGACATCGGCGTCGTGAACAGCGGGGTCGACGAGCGCGTGCAGCGCAGCACGAGTTCGGGCGGCGCCGCGGCGCCGCCGGCGACGACGAGGAACGGCGGTTCGAGCGCGATCAGCTCGGCCATGTGGCGCGAGCGGTCTTCGTCGGTTTGCCGCTGGTAGTAGTCGATTTCGGCTTCGCCGAGCACCTGGATCCGGTTCGGGTGGATCAGGTTCAGGTGGCCGACGAGGTCGGCGCTCGAGGTTGCATTGCCGACGGTGTCGGCCGAAAAGCCGCGCTCCCAGCCTTCATGCCCCGTCAGCCAGCTCAGTTTCAGCGTGGCCGCGTTGTCGTCGAAGATGCTCTGGGCGTTGATGCTGGACGTATCCATGACTCTCGTCACTCCAATGGGCCGGTGCGTGCGCGCGGCGACGGACGTCGCCTTGCCGGGCCGGCGCCGGGCGGCCCTGAACGGCGGCGTGTACCGCCGCGTACGGGAAAATAATCCGCCCGGATCAACTCAAGGTTGCCACTGAGTGAGCAGGCGATGCAACTCGGCGATATCCGTTTCGTTGTGCAGACGCTCGCGCGCGTCGCGATCGGACAGCAGTTGCGCGATTTCCGACAGGATCTCGAGGTGCTGTTGAGTGGCTTGCTCGGGCACGAGCAGGAAGATCAGGAGGCCGACCGGCTGGCCGTCGGGGGCTTCGAACGGGATCGCATCGGCGAGCCGGACGAACGCGGCGAGCGGGTGCTTGAGCCCCTTGATGCGCCCGTGCGGAATCGCGACGCCTTCGCCGAGCCCGGTCGAGCCGAGGCGCTCGCGCGCGAACAGGTTGTCCGTGACGGTGCTGCGGGCGATGCCGTTCTGATTCTCGAACATCAGCCCGGCTTGTTCGAACACGCGTTTCTTGCTGGTGACTGAGAGGTCGATGACGACGTTCTCTATGGGCAGGATTTTGGCTAGGCGATTCATGTTGGCAGGCGATTGGGCGGCCTGGGGTCTCCTTGCGGCGGCAGACTGATTATCCATGTTCGGCGATATCAAGGCGTTCGGCATCGGCAACCTGCAAGGCAGCTACCGCATCCCGCGCCCCCCGGCGATAACCGGAACATTATAGAGCACAGCCGCGTGCGTGGCGCAGCGCGGACGGACCGGTTGCACCACTGCGCGGAGTCGCAAAAAAAACGCCCGGCGAACCGGGCGACGTGTGTGTTGCGGTGAAGGTTACTGCGGCGGCAGTTCGATCTGGTCGATCGACGGTTGAAGCTTGATCGGGTCGTGCGCGTGCGTTTGCAGGCGCTCCATGTGCTTGACGACCTGGCGGTCCAGCTTGTCGATCAGCAGGTCGATCGCTGCATACAGGTTACCGTTCGCACTTTCGACGAAGATGTCCTTGCCCTTCAGGTGCAGGTTGATTTCCGCGCGCTGCTGCTTGTCCTTTTCCTTGTGGTTGTCGACCGAGAGGATCACAGTGCCATCGATCACCTGATCGCTATGCCGTAGCACCCGGTCCAGCTTGGTGATCACGTATTCGCGAATTGCAGGCGTGACTTCGAGATGATGTCCACTGATCTTCAGGTTCATAGTGCTTCTCCAAGCGAGTGACCACCCGGCCGCATCGAGGCGGCGCTCCGGTCGACTTGCCCGTGCCGCACGTGGCGGTGTATCGCGGACAGGTCGCCCGGCCTGTTCCCCGTATGCGCGGTGGCCGGAACACGCCTGCCGCCGGGCAGGCAGCAGGCTTAAAGAGACTTGCGCAGATTCACTGCCGGGATCTTGAGGGCTTCGCGATACTTCGCAACCGTGCGGCGCGCGACCACGAATCCTTGTTCTGCCAGCAGCTCGGCAATGCGGCTGTCCGAAAGTGGCGATTTAGGGTCTTCAGCTCCTATCAGTTGCTTGATGAGGGCTCGGATGGCCGTCGACGAAGCGGCGCCACCGGTGTCGGTCGAGACGTGAGATCCGAAGAAGTACTTAAATTCAAGCGTCCCGAACGGGGTCAGCATGTACTTCCCGGTTGTCACACGGCTGACAGTCGACTCGTGTAGGCCCAGCGTATCAGCTATTTCCCGCAAAACCAAGGGGCGCATGGCAATTTCACCGTGCGCAAAGAAGTTCTTTTGACGCTCGACAATGGCCTGCGCGACACGCAGGATCGTGTCGAATCGCTGCTGGATGTTCTTGATCAGCCAGCGTGCTTCCTGCAGCTGTTGCTTGAGCGAACCGGCCGACGGATCGCCGCGGCTGTTGCGCAGGATGTTCGCGTAGAGGTTGTTGATCCGCAGGCGCGGCACGACCTCCGGATTGAGCTCCGCGAGCCATCCCTGGCCGACCTTCTTCACCATGATGTCGGGCACGACGTAGTCGGCCTCGGCCTTGCCGTATGCGGCGCCAGGGAACGGCTCCAGCGAACGGATCAGCGAGTGCGCGTCGCGCAGCGCGTCGTCGCTTGCCTTCAGGTGCTTGCGCAGCCGCGTGAAGTCACGGGCGGCGAGCAGTTCGAGATGCTGCGACACGATCTCGAGCGCGAGCGTGCGGGTTGGGGACGGATCGAGGCGCAGCAACTGCAGCTTCAGGCATTCGGATGCCGAGCGGGCACCGACCCCGGCCGGGTCGAAGCTGTGCAGCAGCGCGAGCGCCGCGTTCAGTTCGTCGCAGTCGATCTCCAGCTCGGGCGGCAGGTCGGCGAGCACTTCGTCGAGCGTGGCGGTCAGGTAGCCGTCGTCGTCGAGCGATTCGATCAGGAACATCACGAGCGCGCGATCGCGCGGGCCGGCCTGCGTGACGCGCAACTGCGCGGACAGGTGGTCGCGCAGCGACGTCGCCGCTTCCTGCACCTGCAGCGGCGGGAGGTCGTCGTCGTCGGATGCGCCGCTCGAGCGGCCGAACTCGTCGAGGTTCCACTGCGGGCCGTCGTTGCCGTCGCCGGAGCCGTAACCGTCGTATTCGTCCGCGCCCGCCGGCTCATCGCGCTCGGCGCGGTCGCTCGACGAACTGCTGCTGTTCGTCGCGGTGGGCTCGGTGTTCTGCGCGGGAGGCGTCTGCGCGATCAACGATCCGTCCGCTGCGACGCGCAGCGGGCTCGCGATCCATTCGTCGTCGTTCTCGAGCAGCGGGTTCTGCGCGACGGCCATCGCGACTTCCTGTTGCAATTCGAGCGTCGACAACTGCAGGAGCCGGATCGACTGCTGTAGCTGGGGCGTCAGCGCCAGATGTTGCGACAGGCGGAGTTGAAGGCTGGCTTTCATGGCAAGGAGGGAGTCATACCGGCAGTTTGCCACGACCCAGGCGCGTTGAGCCATCCGCGATTACGCGCGGCGCGCCGCCCGGCCGCGGGCATGGCCGCGAAGCGGGGCGCGGCCCCGCGCGGCGACGCCGGGCGGGGTGCAGCCAGCCACGAGGAAGAGTTACATCCGGAAGTGTTCGCCGAGGTACACGCGGCGCACGCTTTCGTTTTCGATGATTTCGCTCGGTGCGCCGGCGGCAAGCACCGAGCCGTCGCTGATGATGTAGGCGTGGTCGCAGATGCCGAGCGTTTCGCGGACGTTGTGATCGGTAATCAGCACGCCGATGTTGCGCTGCTTCAGGAACTTGACGATCTTCTGGATCTCGAGCACCGCGATCGGGTCGACGCCGGCGAACGGTTCGTCGAGCAGGATGAAGTTCGGGTTGGTGGCCAGCGCGCGCGCGATTTCGACCCGGCGCCGCTCACCGCCCGACAGCGACAGCGCGGGGTTCTCGCGCAGGTGACCGATCTGCAGCTCGTCGAGCAGTGCTTCGGCACGCGACGTGATCGCGTCCTTCGACAGCCGCTTGCCGTCTTCGCCGTGCTGCAGCTCGAGCACCGCGCGGATGTTTTCCTCGACGGTCAGCTTGCGGAACACGGACGCTTCCTGCGGCAGGTACGACAGGCCGAGCGATGCGCGCTTGTGGATCGGCAGCAGGCTGATCGAGCTGCCGTTCAGCGAGATCTCGCCCGCGTCGAGCGGCACCAGGCCGACGATCATGTAGAACGACGTGGTCTTGCCGGCGCCGTTCGGGCCGAGCAGGCCGACGACTTCGCCGCTCTTCACGTCGAGCGACACGTCCTTGACGACCGTGCGCGAGCCGTAGCGCTTCTTCAGGTTGCGAACGACGAGCGAGCTCGTCGTGCCGGCCGGCTGGCGGTTCGGTAGCGCGTTCATTGGCCCGGCGCTCCCTGGATCGTGGTCGACGGCGACAGCTTTGCCGGCGCGCCGTTCAGCGGCGCGGGACCGCCGTTCTTCGGCGACAGCATCGCGCGCACGCGGCCGTTCGGGTTGCCCGGCGCGGCGACGTCCTTGCCGCCCTTCGCGGTGTAGAAGTCGCGCTGGCCGTCGTACGTGATCACGCTGCCGTGCACGGTATCGGCGATGGTCGACGTACCCTGCAGGCGGCGCACGGTCGCGGCGGTGGTCAGCGTGGTCAGGTCCTGCTTGCCGTCGTAGTCGATGCGCTCGGCGTCGCCGTCGATGTACTCGTCGAGGCCTTCGCGCTTCTGGCGGAACGTCGCGTGCTTCTTGCCGCTGCCGAACGAAGTGGCGTACTGATAGCCTTCCGGGTCCTGGCGCACTTCGACGCGATCGCCCTTGATGATGATCGTGCCCTTCGTGATCACGACGTTGCCGGTTGCGACCGTGACCTGCTTCAGGTCGTCATAGGTCAGGTTGTCGGCCTCGACGTTGATCGGCTTGCTCTGGTCGGCCTTCTCGGCATGGGCGAGCGGCGCCAGCCCGACCAGCGGGAGCGCCACGAGCGTCGCGGCAAGCGCGGCGCGGACGGCGCGCGCAGCGCCGCCGGAAATCTGTCGAGGGAACGGTTCGTTCATGCAGTCACGTGAGGGATGCGTCACTTGGGTTGACCTTTCGAGCCGCCGGACGTGTCCGCCGCGGCGATCGTGCCGCGCACGTTGCCGTAAAGCTCGATGACCCGGGTGACGTTGTTGTACTTCATGCCGTCGGTCGCGTTGACGAGCGACAGGCCGCGTTGGAGTTTAACCGGCTTTTCGGTCTGGATCACATCGTCATTGACGAAGATCCGGAAATGCTGGGAATCAGCCTGCATCTGTGGATCGCCGCCGCCGGCCGCGCGCAGGATGCGCGCGTTGTCGTACAAGTCGACGATCGACACGTCGCCGTTGACGGTGCCGCGCTTCGAGGTGGTCGTCACGACCGGCTTGCCGGGCTGGAACGCGCGCATGGCCGGATCGGTCAGGTCGCTGTCCTCGGTGTCTTCGTAATGGATCAGCTTCGCGGCCGTCAGCCGGTACTGGGTCGAACCGGACTGGTCGAGCTCGGTGACCGAGAAGTTTTCCGCGAAATAGTCGGGCGTATGGCGCTTCGGCTGCACGGTGCCCTCGCCGGGCGGCGGCAGCGTGGCCTGCAGCAGCCACCAGGTGATGCCCGCGAGCGCGGCGACCGCGGCGAGCGGCAGCAACTGGGTCCAGCGGAAATGCTTGTTCATCCGTCAGGCTCCGCAGGCGGCCGCGAGCAGCGCGTCGTAGCGGCGCTGCGCGCGCAGGATCGCGTCGCAGACTTCGCGAACGGCGCCCTGGCCGCCGCGCGCCTCGGCCACCCAGTGCGCGCGGGCGATCACCTCGGGATGCGCGTTCGCGGGGGCAGTCGCGAAGCCGCAGCGCAGCATCACGGGCAGGTCGGGCCAGTCGTCGCCCATGTAACCGCACTGGTCGGCGGCGAGGCCGAGCGAGGCGATCAGGTCGGTGAACACGGTGAGCTTGTTCTCGACGCCCTGGAACAGGTGTGCGATCTTCATTTCCTTCGCGCGCGCCGTGACGATCTCCGAGCGGCGGCCCGTGATGATCGCGGTCGCGATGCCGGCTTCGCCGAGCAGCTTCACGCCGTGGCCGTCGAGCGAATTGAACGACTTCATCGTGTCGCCGGTCGCGGTAAACAGCAGGCCGCCGTCGGTCAGCACGCCGTCGACGTCGAAAATCATCAGCTTCACGCGGCTCGCGCGTTCGGCCGCAGTCAGCGCTGCGCTCATCAGATCACCTTCTTCGAAAACAGGTCGTGCATGTTCAGCGCGCCGATCAGCACGCCGTCGGCATCGACCACCAGCATCTGGTTGATCCGGTGGCGCTCCATCAGTTCCACGGCTTCGACCGCCAGGTGATCCGGTGCAACCGTGCGCGGGGCGCGTGTCATCACGTCGGTGATCGGCAGCGTGCGGAAGTCGCCGTCGCGCGCGAGCACGCGGCGCAGGTCGCCGTCCGTGAAGATGCCCGCGACCTTGCCGTCGGCGTCGACCACGGCGGTCATGCCGAGGCGCTTCGCGGTGATCTGGAACAGGGCGTCCGACAGCGTCGCGTCGAGCCCGACGGACGGGACGTCGTCGCCCGAGCGCATCACGTCGCGCACGTAGGTGAGCAGACGCCGGCCGAGTGCGCCGCCCGGGTGCGAGCGCGCGAAATCTTCCGAGCCGAAGCCACGCGCGTCGAGCACCGCCACGGCGAGCGCGTCGCCGAGCGCGAGCGCGGCGGTCGTGCTCGCGGTGGGCGCGAGGTTCATCGGGCAGGCCTCTTTCGAGACCGCGGCGTTCAGGTTCACGTCGGCGAGCGTGCCGAGGCTCGATTCCGCACGGCCCGTGATCGCGATCAGCTTCGCGCCGATCCGCTTCACGAGCGGCAGGATCGCCACGAGTTCTTCGGATTCGCCGGAATAGGAGATGCCGATGAAGACGTCGTCGGAGGTGACCATCCCGAGGTCGCCGTGGCTGGCCTCGGCAGGGTGGACGAAGAAGGCCGGCGTACCGGTGCTGGCCAGCGTGGCCGCGATCTTGCGGGCGATATGCCCCGATTTGCCGATACCGGACACCACCACGCGGCCGCGGCAGCCGAGCAGCAGCGCGACGGCCTGGACGAAGCCGCCGTCGAGCTGGTCGCGCAGCGCGCGCACGGCGTCCGCCTCGATGTCGAGCACGTCGCGGGCGAGCGCGAGCGCCCGATCATCATTGATTTTCGCTATCATGCGCGGAGTATAGCAAAGGCGTTTGTTCGCCGCGCCGGGCCTTCGGACTCGTCCGAGGTCGCCTGACCACCGCCACCACCCGCGCCCGCATTGCCGTGGCCCCGACGAACGAGGACGCTTCGCCCGTGATTTCCCCGCTCGAAATGACCCTGCTGCTGCTGCTGGCCTCAGTGGTGGGCGTCGTCGTATTCCGCTCGTTGAACCTGCCGCCGATGCTCGGCTACCTGACCGTCGGCATCCTGGTCGGCCCGCATGCGTTCGGCATCGCGGCAGACCTGGAGCGGGCCGAGCACCTTGCGGAATTCGGCGTGGTGTTCCTGATGTTTTCGATCGGCCTCGAGTTCTCGCTGGCGAAGCTGAGGTCGATGCAGCGGCTCGTATTCGGGCTCGGGTTGCTGCAGGTCGTCGCGACGCTCGTGCTCGCGCTCGTGCTGGGCGCGCTGTTCGAACACTGGGTGCACATCACGTGGCAGGGCAGCATCGCACTCGGCGGCGCGCTCGCGATGTCGTCGACGGCGATCGTGTCGAAGATGCTCGCCGAGCGGCTCGAGATCGAGACCGAGCATGGCCGCAACATCTTCGGCGTGCTGCTGTTCCAGGATCTCGCGGTGGTGCCGCTGCTGATCGTGATCGCCGCGTTCGGCGCCGAATCGTCGAAGGACCTCGCAATCACGCTCGGCTTCGCGGCCGTCAAGATCGTGATCGCGCTCACGCTGCTGCTGGTCATCGGCCAGCGCTTCATGACGCGCTGGCTCAACGTCGTCGCGCGGCGCCGTTCGCAGGAACTGTTCGTGCTGAACCTGCTGCTCGTCACGCTCGGCGCCGCGTTCATCACCGACCGCTTCGGCCTGTCGCTCGCGCTCGGCGCATTCATCGCGGGGATGCTGATCTCCGAGACGCCGTTCCGCCATCAGGTGGAGGAGGACATCAAGCCGTTCCGCGACGTGCTGCTCGGCCTGTTCTTCGTGACGACCGGGATGCTGCTCGATCCGCGGGTGATCTGGGAGCACCCGTTCCTCGTGCTCGGTTTCTTCGTCGGGCAGATCCTGTTCAAGGGGACGATGATCGCCGGGCTCGCGCGGCTGTTCGGCGCGACACCGGGCGTCGCGATGCGCACCGGCATCGGGCTCGCGCAGGCCGGCGAATTCGGCTTCGTGCTGTTGAACCTGATCCTCGACCGCCATCTCGTCGATTCGACGCTGCTGCAGGCGATCCTCGCGTCGATGCTGCTGTCGATGCTCGCGGCGCCGTTCCTGATCCAGAACGCCGACCGGATCGTGATGCGGCTGTCGTCGACCGAATGGATGCAGCAGTCGCTGCAGATGACGCGGATCGCGACGCAAAGCCTCAAGCAGCGCGGCCACGTGATCATCTGCGGCTACGGCCGCGCGGGCCAGAACCTGGCGCGGATGCTCGAACAGGAAGGCATCTCGTACGTCGCGCTCGACCTCGACCCCGATCGCGTGAGCGCGGCCGCGGCGGCCGGCGAATCGGTCGTGTTCGGCGACGCGGCGCGCCGCGAGTCGCTGCTCGCGGCCGGTATCCACCGCGCGGCGGCGGTGGCGATCACCTATGCGAACACGCCGTCCGCGCTGCGCGTGCTGCATCACGTGCACGAACTCGAGCCGACGCTGCCCGCGATCGTGCGTACCGTCGACGATGCCGATCTCGAGAAGCTGCTCGCGGCGGGCGCGACCGAGGTGATTCCGGAAATCGTCGAGGGCAGCCTGATGCTCGCATCGCACACGCTGGTGCTGGTCGGCGTGCCGATGCGCAAGGTCGTGCGGCGCGTCGAGGAAATGCGCGACGAACGCTACAGCCTGCTGCGCGGCTATTTCCGCGGCGCGGACGACGCGGACGACGACGACCACGAGCAGGTGCGGCTACAATCGGTGCCGGTCGATGCGCGCGCGGACGCGGTCGGGCGTTCGCTGGAAGAACTGGGGCTGTATGCACTCGGGCTCGAAGTCACGGCGATCCGCCGGCACGGTATCCGCGGCGTCGAACCCGATCCGCAAACCAAGCTGCGCGCGAGCGACATCGTCGTGCTGCGCGGGCTGCCCGAGGCGCTCGCGCTCGCGGAGGAGCGGCTGTCGCGCCATCGGCGCGATCCGCCAGCCGCGGCTGCCTGAGCCGCGCTTGGTTTGATAACCTGACCCGTATTTATTCGAAACGGTGCCCGATCTTCGCGCACCGTTTTTTTCGGAGAGTTTCATGCCGCATTCGTCGTCGGGCGCACCGCTCGATCCGGTCGCCTTCATCCACAGCCAGATCCGCACGGTGCCCGACTGGCCGCAGCCGGGCGTGATGTTCCGCGACATCACGACGCTGCTGCAGAGCCCGAAGGCGCTGCGCATCCTCGTCGACCTGTTCGTCGAGCGCTATGTCGATGCGAAGCTCGACTACGTCGCGGGCCTCGACGCGCGCGGCTTCATCATCGCGCCGATCGTCGCGTACGAACTGAGCGTCGGCTTCGTGCCGATCCGCAAGGTCGGCAAGCTGCCGTACAAGACACGCTCGGAATCGTACGACCTCGAATACGGCAGTGCGACGGTCGAGATCCATGAAGACGCGTGCCGCCCCGGCGACCGCGTGATCATCATGGACGACCTGATCGCGACCGGCGGCACGATGATGGCGGGGCGCAACCTGCTGCAGCGGCTCGGCGCGGAAGTCGTCGAAGGCGCGGCGATCATCGACCTGCCCGATCTCGGCGGCTCGGCGCTGCTGCGCAACGCGGGACTGCCCGTCTATACCGTCACCGAATTCGCCGGCCACTGAACGCCGGCCCGTCTGAGTTTCCACGTTACGCAGCGAGGTCACGATGCCCAACTTCATGCTGTTTCTCGCCACGTCGATCGCGATCACGTTCGCGCCGGGGCCCGACAACCTGCAGGTGCTCGCACGCGGCATCTCGCAGGGCCGCGCGGCCGGCTTCGTCGCCGCGCTCGGCTTCACGGCCGGGATCCTGTTCCACACGACGCTCGCGGCGCTCGGCGTCGCGGCCGTGCTGCGTTCGTCGCCGGTCGCGTTCCAGATCCTGAAGCTCGCGGGCGCCGCGTACCTCGTATGGATCGGCATCAAGGCGCTGCGCAGCCAGGGCCTCGCGAACGCGCATGAGCGTCCGCCGCAGCCGCTCGGCACGATCTTCCGCCAGAGCGTGATCGGCAACCTGATGAACCCGAAGGTCACGTTGTTCTTCGTCGTGTTCCTGCCGCAGTTCGTCGATCCGCACGGCGCGCAGAGCGTGACGCTGCAGATGTTCGAACTCGGCGCGCTGTTCATGCTGCAGACGGCCGCGGTCTTTTCGCTGTTCGGCGTCGGTGCGGGCATGATCGGCGCGTGGCTGAAGCGCCGCCCGAAGGCCGGCGTGTGGCTCGACCGGATCGCCGGTGCGACGTTCATCGCGATCGGCATCCGCGTCGCGCTGAAGGACTGAGCGCGATGACGTTTCCGTGCATTGCGGCCGCGCGTCGCTTCGATCCGGCCGCGCACCTGCGTTTCGAGATTGCCGGCCAGGCGGTCGGCTGGGTGCGCCGCCAGGACGTCGCGATGCTCGCCCGGTGGCCCGACGTGTTCGAGCTGACCGATGCGCGCGTCGTGCTGTCGGCGCGCTACGACTCGGTCGACGCACGCAGCATGGCGCTGGCGAGCGCGATCGGCGCGCTCGCGGCCGAAGGCGCGATTCCCGGCTGGCGCGACGAGATCTACGCGATCCGCAACCGCTTCGACGATCCGCCGCTCGCGTACATCGAGCGCGCCGCGTCGCGCTTCTTCGGTACGCAGACTTACGCGGTGCATCTGAACGGCATCGTAGAATGTGCGGTTGCGCCGGGCGAGCCGTCCGCCGCGACTGTCCCGCAGATGTGGCTCGGCCGCCGCAGCGAGACCAAGGCAACCGACCCCGGCATGCTCGACAACGTCGTCGCGGGCGGGATCGGCTGGGGCCTGGGCGTTCACGAGACGCTCGCGAAGGAATGCTGGGAAGAAGCCGGCATTCCGCCTGAACTGGCCGCGCGCGCGATCGCGGGTCGCGCTGTGCAGGTGCTGAACTCGCTGCCGGAAGGCACGCAATCCGAACTGATCTTCGTGTACGACCTGCCGCTGCCGCGCGATTTCGCGCCGCGCAACCAGGACGGCGAAGTGGCCGAGCACCTGCTGGCCGGCGTGCCCGAGGTGATCGGCTGGCTGCGCGCCGGCCGCGCGACGATGGATGCAAGCCTCGCGACGCTCGACACGCTGCTGCGCCACCGCTGGATCCCGGCGGCCGACGCGGCAGGCATCGACGCACTGTTCGCACCGGCCGCGTGACGCGTGCCGCGCGCAGCCTGGCGGCGCGAACGGGCAATTTGACGAATACGGAAACGAAGGGAGTAGCGGTCATGCCGACCGATCACAGCTTTATCTTGAAACTGTCGTGCCCCGACCGGCACGGCATCGTCCATGCGGTTTCGGGCTTCCTGTTCGAGCGCAGCAACAACATCCTCGATTCGGCTCAGTTCGGCGACAGCCGCACCAGCGAATTCTTCATGCGCGTGCACTTCGAGCAGGATGGCGGCGGCGCGGATGCCGCGACGGCGCTCGACACGCTGCGCCGGGAGTTCGCGCCGCTCGCCGAGCAGTTCGCGATGCGCTGGGAGCTGCATGACGCGGCCGTGAAGCCGCGTGTCGTGATCATGGTGTCGAAGATCGGCCACTGCCTGAACGACCTGCTGTTCCGCTATCGCACCGGCCAGCTGCCGATCGAGATTCCGGCGATCGTGTCGAACCACAAGGAGTTCTACCAGCTCGCCGCGAGCTACAACATTCCGTTCCATCACTTCCCGCTGATCGGCGGTTCGTCCGATGCCGCGAAGGCCGCGCAGGAAGCGCGCGTGCTGGAAGTGATCGACGAGCACCAGGCGGATCTCGTCGTGCTCGCGCGCTACATGCAGATCCTGTCGCCGAACATGTGCAAGCAGCTCGCGGGCCGCGCGATCAACATCCACCATTCGTTCCTGCCGAGCTTCAAGGGCGCGAAGCCTTACTACCAGGCGTTCGACCGCGGCGTGAAGCTGATCGGTGCGACCGCGCACTACGTGACGACCGATCTCGACGAAGGTCCGATCATCGAGCAGGAAGTCGAGCGCGTCGACCACAGCATGACGCCCGACCAGCTGACCGCGATCGGCCGCGACGTCGAATGCGTGACGCTTGCGCGCGCGGTGAAGTGGCACGTCGAGCACCGGATCGTGCTGAACGGGACGAAGACGGTCGTGTTCCGCTGATTCGTCGGGCGCCGGACAAACCGGCTCCCACAAGCAAAAACGCCGCGCCCTTCACGGGGCGCGGCGTTTTTTTTATCGCTTCCGATGCGCGGGCTGCTTCAGATCAGCCGCAGCAGGTACAGCTCGCGCTTCAGGTACGCATAGAAGATCGGTGCGGCGATCACGCCCGGCAGCCCGAATGCGGCTTCCATGATCAGCATCGCGAGCAGCAGCTCCCATGCGCGCGACTCGATCTGGCCGCCGATGATCTTCGCGTTCAGGAAGTATTCGAGCTTGTGGATGATCACGAGGAACGCCAGCGACGCGATCGCGGTGCCCATGCTGACCGACATCGACACGGCGACGATCAGCGTGTTCGAGATCAGGTTGCCGATCACGGGCAACAGGCCGACGATGAACGTGACGAGCACGAGCGTTTTCGACAGCGGCAGCCGCTCGTGGAAGATCGGCAGCGCGACGAGCAGGTAGATGCCGGTGAACACCGCGTTGATCGCGGAGATCTTGATCTGCGCGAACACGATCCGGCGGAATGCGTCGGAGAAGCGCGACACGCGCGTGACGAGCGCCGTGGACAGCGGCCGGCGCACCTTGCCGTGTTCGACGCCGATCGCGATCATCGCGCCGATGATCATCCCGAACAGCACATGGCCGAAACCGCGCGCGACGCTCTTGCCGCTTTGCTGGAGCTGGTCCATGTGCGTGTGCATCAGCACGGTGGCCTTCGCCTTCATCTGCTCGACGTCGACCGGCAGCAGGTTCGCGATCCAGGTGGGCGTGCGCGCACGGGTCTGCTCGACGATCTGCATCAGCTGGCCGAGCAGGCTTTGCAGGTTCGGCACCGTGTGCTCGAAGTGTTCGATGATGCCGATCGTCAGGCCCGTCAGCCCGCCGACGATCGCGATCGCCAGCAGCACGACGGCGACCCAGCGCGCGCGCATGCTGGTGGTGTGGCGTTCGATCACGGGGGCGATCGTGTGGATCAGCTGGTAGACGAGCAGGCCGGCCAGCAGCCCGCCGAGCAGCTTGAGTTCGATCACGAGCCACATGGCAAGGATCGCGAACACATAGCTGCCGATCTCGAGTGCCGACAGCTTCGGCAGGCTGAAATCGCTCGTCAGCCGCACACTGCGCAGGTGCGGTTCGCGATTCTGCGCATCGCGAGACGAGTCTGGTTGCTTCTCCATCGTGGATTCCTGTCGTTCGTGTGTCATGCCGCGGAATGCGAGGCAGAGCCGTGTTCGCCCGGCGCCGCACCGGATTGGTGCGTACGGCGAACCTTACGACCGTAAAGTATAGCCGCCATTAT
>NZ_JAAGPG010000162.1:0-16076 GCF_017104665.1 Burkholderia sp. Se-20378
CGACCGTCGTCGGCGATGCGGGCGGCGCGCTCGGGCTTGCGTTCGGGATCGTCTGCGCGCTGTTCGACGTGCGCGGCGGCGGGCCCGGGCGCGTGGTCGACGGCGCGATCGTCGACATCGTGTCGATGCTCGGCTCGCTCGCGCTGTGGGCGCGCGCGAACGGGCAGCTCGACGGCGCGCAGCCGAGCCTCTTTCACGATGCGCCGTTCTACGACGTGTATCGCTGCGCGGATGGCGAATGCGTGACAATCGGTGCGCTCGAGCCGCCGTTCTATGCGCTGCTGGTCGAACGGCTCGGGCTGACCGACATCGATCCGGCGTCGCAGTACGACCGTGCGCGCTGGCCCGAGCTGAAGGCGCGTTTCGCCGACGTGTTCGCGCAGCGGCCGTCCGCGCATTGGCGTGAATTGCTCGAAGGCACCGACGCGTGTTTCGCGCCGCTGCTGAGCGTGGCCGACGCGGCCGCGCATCCGCACAACGCGGCGCGCGGGATCTATCGGACGGATGAGAACGGCAACGTGCGGGCGCGCGTGGCGCCGCGGTTTTTGCCGCTGGCGGGGGAGGGGGCGGAGTAGACGAGGCGGCATGCCGAGGTCGCCAAACCGGTGGCGAAATGTACTTCACTGAAAGGCTTCGCAAGCGGCGGGCGCCAATTTTGGTGCCAAATTAGATGCAACCGCCATTCTGCAAGAGAGGGAGCCGACATGCCTCGCACAATTCTGGCCGACTTTACCGCGAGCGTTTCAGATTTGAAGCGGAACCCGATAGGCACGGTCGCGGCGGGAGAAGGCTTCCCGGTCGCGATTCTGAATCGCAACGAGCCCGCGTTCTATTGCGTCCCGGCGAAGACGTGGGAGGTGATGGTCGAACGTCTGGAGGATAGCGAAGACAACGGGCTGGTCGACAAGCGCGCCAATGAGAGAGTCGTCAAAGTCAAGCTGAAGGACCTTTGAACTTCAATTTCACGAACCTGTGTTGAAGGCGTGGATGATGCTCGATCGGACCGTTCGCGATCAGTTCAAATCCCGGCTCGCCGAGCGGCTCGAGAATCCTCGGATTCCGTCTGCAAAGCTGCATGGCCATCCGGATCGCTACAAGATCAAGCTACGCAGCGTTGGTTACCGGCTCGTCTACGAAGTGCGCGATTCGGAAGTGCTCGTACGGGTTGTAGCAGTCGGTCGACGCGAGCGCGATACCGTCTTTCTTGCCGCGATAAAGCGATAGAACCACATGTACCGCACATGGGAGCGGCAAGCAGGCCCGCATGTCTGACCGCTCAACTCGACTACACGCTCATCGTCTTCTGGACGGAGGGGTGATCCTTCAAGCGCGGAGAACCGCTCACGCCGTTTCCTCCGGCGCATCCGGCATCTTGCCGTCGCCGACGCGGTTGATCGTGCCTTGCGCGATCGCGACGAGCCGCTCGTGATCGCCGTCGATGACGAACACATGACACTGGCAGGTCGCCTGGTGCCGCCCCGCGTAGACGAGCTTCGCGCGGGCGACGAGCGTGCCGTTCACTGCCGGCCGCAGGTAGTTGATCTTGTATTCCGCCGTGATCACGCGCGGGCCGAGCACGAGCGCGCCGGCGAACGTCAGCGCGTTGTCCGCGAGGTAGCTGATGACGCCGCCGTGCACGAAACCGTGCTGCTGCCGCAGTTCTTCACGCACGGGCAGGCACAGCGACACTTCGTTGTCGCCGATATGCATCAGCTCCGTGCCCAGCAGCATGCTGAACGGTTGCGCACGCAATGCGCCGCGCGCGTGGTCCGTGATGTCGGTCATCGACTTTCCTCGAAATGAGTGCCCGCTTGCGCTGAACTCTAGGAAGGGGGATGCGGATAAGCAAGGAAATTCGTCCGCATTTCGTGCAATTTTCGGCGCGATGCGACGCGATTATTGCGTCGAATGCCGTAGATTTCCCTGTTTGCGGGCGATTCCGCGGGAATGCGCGGGCAACGCGAACTTTGCCGTCGTCCGCCCTCGCCGGTCGCCCCTAAAGTCCGACGAAGAAATGCCGCTAATGCCGGGGCATTGCCTCATCGTCCGCTTTCCAGGAATCTCCCCCATGTTCGGAAAAATCAAGCTCGCGTCGGGTCTGCTCGGCGTGTTGACCGTGTTTTGCCTCTTCCTGTTCGCGATCGAGGCGCTCGGCTTCTGGGCGCTCAAGTCGACGCGCAGCGGCGTCGACGATCTGTCGAACGTCGCAATCACGCAGGTCGGCGCGGCCAGCCAGGCGACCCAGCAGCTGCTCGACGCGCGCATCAACCTGTCGCGCGCCGGCACGCGGATGGTGCGCGGCGGCCCGAAGCCGGAAGACATCATCCGCCATGCCGGCGCGTCGCTCGCGGAAGCCGACAAGGCGTTCGCCGCGCTGACGGCCGCGCAGCCGGTCGACGATGCCAACCGCGCGCGCGTCACGGCGCTCGCCGAGCGCTATCGCGCGCTGCGCGGCGCGCTGGGCGAACTCGTGCAGTTCCTCGACGCCGACAACATCCAGGCCTTCCTCGACCAGCCGACGCAGAGCATCCAGGACGCGTATATCGCCGAGCTGCGTCGCTTCACCGACTATGGCGGCGCATCGAGCCGCACCGCGCTCGACACGATCGACGGCGGCATGCTCTGGTTCAAGTCGGTCGGCATCGTGCTGCTGGTGGCGATGCTCGCGGCGAGCGCGGCGATCTACGCGGCCGCGCGGCGCGCGGTCGTCGCGCCGCTGGAAGAAGCCGGCCGCCATTTCGAGCGGATCGCGCAGGGCCGGCTCGATGAAGTCGTGCGGGCAGGCGGCGTGTTCGAGATCGACCGGATGCTGCGCGGCCTCGCCACGATGCAGACGAGCATTGCGGGCACCGTGCGCACGGTGCGCCACGCGTCCGACGCGATCCACCTCGGCGCGGGCGAAATCGCGGGCGGCAACGCCGACCTGTCGGCGCGTACGGGCACGCAGGCCGCGTCGCTGGAGGAAACGGCCGCGAGCATGGAGGAACTGACGGCGACCGTCCGGCAGAACACCGACAGCGCGCGCGCGGCGAGCGCGCTGGCCGACGCGGCGCTCGAGGCGACGAGCCACGGCGGCGGCGTGGTCGACAGCGTGATCGACCGGATGCGCGGCATCGCGCAGAGCTCGGGGCGGATCGCGGAGATCATTTCGGTGATCGACGGTATCGCGTTCCAGACCAACATCCTGGCGCTGAATGCGGCGGTGGAAGCCGCACGCGCAGGCGAACAGGGGCGCGGCTTCGCGGTCGTCGCGGGCGAAGTGCGTGCGCTCGCGCAGCGCAGCGCGAACGCGGCGAAGGAGATCAAGACGTTGATCGGTGCGAGCGTCGACCGCGTCGAGTCGGGCGCGCGGCGTGTGGACGAGGCGGGCAAGACGATGGAGGACATCGTCGCGCAGGTGAAGCGCGTGTCGGACCTGATCGCGGAGATCAGCTCGTCGACGGCCGAGCAGAGCACCGGCGTGTCGCAGGTCGACCAGGCGGTCGTGCATCTGGACAACATCACGCAGCAGAACGCGGCGCTGGTCGAGCAGAGCACGGCGGCGTCGGAGAGCCTGAAGCAGCAGGCGACGCGGTTGGTGGATGCGGTGAACGTGTTCCGGTGATCGCGGCTTGAACCGATGGTCGTCACGCTTTGCGACCGACCTCATGCGTGGAGTACGCCGTTCAGTTGTGAACTGAACGGCGTGATCGGCCAAGCCGGGGATTTTCCTGCCTTTTGGATTAACCGATGCTCACACCGTGAGCTTCTGCCAGAGGCTTCAGGCCACCCGTGAAACCTTGTCCGATCGCCTTGAACTTGAACTCGTCGTTGTGGCGATACAGCTCGCCGAAGATCATGGCGGTTTCCGTGGAGGCGTCTTCGGACAGGTCGTAGCGAGCGATTTCCTTGCTGTCGGCTTTGTTGACGACGCGGATATAGGCGTTGCTCACTTGGCCGAATGACTGCTTGCGGGCCTCGGCATCGTGAATCGTGACGGCGAACACCAGCTTCTTCACGTCGGCCGCCAGGCCGGTGAGCTTCACGTTGACCTGCTCGTCGTCGCCTTCGCCCTGGCCGGAACGATTGTCGCCCAGGTGCTCGACGGAACCGTCGGCGGACTTCTTGTTGTTGTAGAAGATGAAGCTGGCGTCGCTCAGGACTTTGCCGCTTTCCCCGGTGACGAAGATCGACGCGTCGAGGTCGAACTCGGTGCCGTCGGTGACGCGCGGGTCCCAGCCCAGGCCGATGACGACTTCGCTCAGGCCCGGGGCCTCTTTCGACAGGGAGACGTTACCGCCTTTGGACAGACTGACAGCCATGGTGTGATTCCTTGTTCAGGTGAGGAGACCGTTCAGAAGTTCATGCCGTAGCCGTTGGCCACAGCACGCAGGCCGCCGGCGTAGCCTTGGCCAACGGCGCGGAATTTCCACTCGCCGCTGCTGCGGTACAACTCCGCGAAGATCATTGCGGTTTCGGTGGAGGCGTCTTCCGCCAGGTCGTAGCGGACCACCTCTGCACCGGAGGTCTCGTTCACGACGCGGATGAACGAATTGCTGACCTGGCCGAAGTTCTGCTTGCGCGCTTCGGCGTCGTGGATGGTGACCGTGAAGGCGATCTTGTCGATATCGGCCGGAACGCGGCTCAGGTCGACCTTGAGGACTTCGTCATCGCCGTCGCCAGCGCCGGTACGGTTGTCGCCGGTATGTTCGACAGAACCGTCCTGGCTGCGCAATTGGTTGTAGAAGATGAAGTCGGCTTCACCGCGGACTTTGCCGTTGGCCCCCAGCAGGAACGCGCTGGCGTCCAGATCGAATTCGGTGCCATCGGTCGCGCGTGGGTCCCAGCCCAGGCCAACCAGGATCCTGGTCAGGCTCGGATCGGTTTTGGAAAGCGAGAGGTTGCCGCCTTTTTGAAGAGTCAGTGCCATGAAAACAGCTCCTTTGGGTTGTGACGGGTTACTGATTTTCGGCTTGCGCTTCTTCCTTTTTCGGGAAGATCACGCTGGCCAGGATTCCGATAGCCAGGACTATCAGTACGATGAGCAGGCTGGTGTTCGGGGAGATGCTGATGCCGTGGTGGAACAGATGGTCGGTCGCGTTCAAGCCCAGCTTCGCTGCGATGAAGAACAGCAATACGATCACTGCCTTTTCCAGATGCACCACGTAGCGCTTCAGCGCTTCCAGGACGAAATACAGGGTGCGAAGGCCAAGGATTGCGAACAGCATCGCCGAGTAGACGATCAAAGGTTCGCGGCTGACCGCAATGACGGCCGGGACCGAGTCGAACGCGAACAGGACGTCGGACACTTCGATCACCACCAGGCAGAGGAACAGCGGGGTGGCGAAGAGGTTGCCTTTCGCCGCCAGGCTCTTGTCGTTCCCGGCCGTCCGTACTTCCGCCTCGAGCGTCTTGCGGCTCACGAAGAAGTTGTGGCCGTGCAGCCTGGGCCATACGGGGAAGAGTTTTTTCGCGAAGCGGCAAGCAAGATGCTGCGAGTAATCCTTCTCCTCGTCATCGTCGTCACCGCCCTTGAGCATCATGACGGCGGTCCACGCGACGATCAGCGCGAAGACGATCTCGACCCACGGGCCGAATGCCAGCAGGCCGGTACCGATGACGACAAAGACACCGCGGAACACGATGGCCCCGATGATGCCCCAGTGCAGGATGCGGTGACGCATGCCGTCCGGGACCTTGAACCAGGCGAAGATCGCCATGAAGACGAACAGGTTGTCGACGGAGAGGACCTTCTCCAGTGCATAACCGGTAAGGAACAGGCTGGCCACTTCCGCGCCATGCTGCACGTACAGGAAGCCGGCGAATGCAAGGGAGATGGCCACCCAGAATACCGACCAGATGGACGCACGGGCGAGGGTGATCGGTTTGTCGTCGCGGTGGGTAACCATGTCCAGCAGCAGGGCGGCCAGCGCCAGCCCGACGAATACGGCCATGGTCAACGGCGGAAAGCCAATGGGTGTCGTTTCCACGTTTCGGTTTCCTACAGTTCGAAGTCAACCGGGTTCAAGCCGAGTTCCAGGCAGATCAGGCGGCAAGCCGCTTTTTCCTTGTCGTCGAAATGACCGTCGGATGCGCCAATGGCACAGGCCACGCGCACCAGCAAGCGGGCTTCTCCGTCCTTGCCCTTGATCTTGCCGATGGCCTTCAGCGCTTCGGCTTGGCCGATCTGGAAATCGAATTCGAACTTGCCGCAGGCGTCGCTGAACACCTTGATCACGTCGTTCAGGTTGAAGACCTTCAATTCCGGCGAGTTGTTGATGAAGCCGACCATCTTCAGCTTCTCTTCGGATTTGATCTCGCCATCCGCGGCGGAGATCAGCGCGCAAGCATTGGCGGTTGCCTCCATGAACGTCCGGTTCTTGAATTTGGCGACTTCGATGGTCAAGGTTTCGCGGGCTTTGGTCGCGTTGGTTTTCAGCCAATCGAGCATGTGTTTTCTCTCAGTGAGCGGGGCCGGACGGCCCCGCCGGGTCAATGGTTACTTGGAGCCGGCTTTCCAGCGCATACCCCAGCCGTAGGCACGATCCATTTCCTCGTGTCCGGGATGGAAGTCGACGCGACGCGAGACCTTGACGGCCCCGTTCACGTTTTCAAGCAGGGCAATTGCACACATGCCGTGGCGGCCTCCCTCCTCGTTCATGCGAACTTCGATTTCGGACTGGCCAGGCACGAAAATGGTTACCACACCGTCAGTTGCCTTCCAGTTCGGAGCGCCGTCGTAGATGAACGCGAAAATCAGGATGCGTTCGATCTTGTTCCACTGTTGCCCGTTGATGCGAAGCCACTCGCCATCGGCGACCGAGCCCGTACGGTCATCTCCCATCAGCTGGATGTAGGGCTCCTCCCGCAGGTCGCCGAAACGCTTGCCGAGCGCCTGCACGGCCCCTTTGAGTCCGTCCTGCATTTCAAACAGGCAACCCAGGTCCAGATCGATGGCACCGCGTTTTCCCAGGAAGCCGCCGAGCAGGCCACTCGTACCCTGGTTCCAGTTCAGGTTCACCTTGATTTCACCGAAGCCGGCAGCGGTCTTCTCCAGACTGATGCTGGGGCGCGATTTGTCGAGCGTGATTTTGCTGAGTCGGATCGTGGACGTCGGCGCGCCAGGCGGTACGGGTGCGAGCGCCGGCGTCGATACGGGTGCCGGGGGCGGCACGGAAGAGCTCTGCGCCGGGCTACCGGAAGGCGTGGCAATGTCGACGCCGAAGTGCTTTGCCAGCGGCTCCAGACCGCCGGCAAAGCCTTGTGCGACACAGCGGAATTTCCACGCGTCCTGACGGCGATAAAACTCCCCGAGGATCAGCGCAGTCTCGTTCATCCCGGCAGTCGGAATTTGCGCCTCGATTCCTCCCGTAACGGCCACTGCCAGCATCGAAACGCGGTCGAAGGTCGCCTTGTTCTCGTGGATGGTCGCGGTGAGCGCGACTTTCTCGACGGCCGGGTCGATCCGCCCGAGATCCACGGTGAACGTTGCCCGGCCGGCCGTCGTGGTGGTCAACTGAACCGCGCCACCCAGGACGCTGGTTTGGCCGTAGAAGCACATGTCGCCATCGCCCCGGACTTTCGCGGCAGCGCTGAGCGCGAATGCGGAGATATCGATCTCCGCGCCTGGAATCGGAGCGAAGTTGATGTCCACACGCAATTGACCGGTGGCAACCGGCGCATTTCCGCCAGGTACCAGTGTCGTCATGCTCGCACCGCCTGAATCGCCAGATTGACGAGATCGTCCGCGGTGCGGCCGTGGGTGGACTGGCCGATTGCCTTGAATTCCCAGCCGCCGCCGCCACGGCTGAGGCTTGCCATGACGACACCGGTGTGGCGACCTTTCTCCGCCAGGTTGAAGCGCGCCAGCTCCTGGTTTTTCGAGTCGTCGAGGATGCGGCAGTAGGCATTTTCGACTTGGTCGAAAGTCTGACCACGGAAGCTGTTGACGGTGAACACCAGGTACTGGATGGTGCCCGGCAGGCGCTGCAGGTCGACGTGGATGGTTTCATCGTCGCCATCCCCTTCACCCGTCAGGTTATCGCCGGAGTGCTCGATGGCGCCGTCCCTGGATTCCAGTTGTCGGAACCAGACCAGATCGACGGATTTCATGTCGCCGTCCAGCAGGATGCAGGAAGCATCCAGATCGATGTCGTTGCTGCCGCCACCCAGCATCTTCGAGAAGAAGCCACCGGACTTCACCGGGTCCCAACCCAGGCCCAGACTAATCGAGGTCAAGCCACGACCGGCGGTTTTTTCCAGCGAGATGCTCTGATTCTTGCTCAGGGTGAGTGCCATCTTTACGCTCCTTGTTGATCTTCAGTGTTTTGTGTTCGAGCGAGGGATCGGACGGAGTCACATTCCCCAGCTTTGCTAAACCGCGAGCGGTTTTGCCGCCACACGGGAAAAGAGTCGCCATGGTTCGTCTTGCGCGACAGCTGCCGACTCTTGATCCGGACGCAAGTTGCCGCTGCCGCCGGGCCGACATCGAGTCGGCGAGCAGTAGACCGTGCTCCTTTGGGGGCAGCCTCACGCATTGCCACGCTCATCAGCCGGCCTCCGCCAGTCGGACGCCGTGCTCGCTACTACTCGGGGCGGTGGGCCTCACGCCGTGCCACTTGGCGCGTTCGAGGATGTTGACCGCCCACTTGTAGTGGGTTGCCGGCTCACACATCGCGTCGTTGTGCTTGAAAACGGCAGGGGCCGCCTCGTTGACGATCAGCCTGGCGCAATTGAAGTCATCGAGGCTCACGCGCAGCGCCTCCTGAATGATGCGAATCTGGCTCGGGTGAATGGCCGTCTTCCCTACCAGGCCATGAGCGATGTCCAGTTCCAGCTCCTCGTTCAGGAGATGGGGAGTAGCGAGTTGCTCGAATACGGGTGCGGTCAGGGCAAAGCCCTGAGCCCCCATGATTCCGGCAAGCATGGGGATCACGTAGCTGATGGGCGTGCTGTAGATCGTGGTGGCCGGATTGCGCCGCAGGCCAAGACACCCCATCAGGTCGTTGCCGCCGATTCGCAGCGCGATGATGCGTCGGTTCAGGTTGGCCTTCAGGGCCGAGCCAAGCTCTACCATTGCGCCCGGGTCATAGACGTCGGCCGTTTCCAGTGTCGGCATGAGGTACAGGTCAGGATGACTGACCGCGTGCTCCCACGACGAAAGGGATTGCAGGGTCAACTTGGGTACGACGAACCCGTCGACGTGCTTCATCAGCGGCCAGTCGTTCAGCACCGCCGCCATTGCGGCATCACGTGGCCGAACGAACAACAAGGGACCGGATTCGACGCGCCCTCCCCGGGCATCGATATTCGTGAGGAGCGCCTGCAGGTTCGCCAGCGCGCTTTCGACGTCGATTGCCGCCACCGCGTCTTCCAGACAGACCACCAGCGAGCGCAGCTCCGGGATCCTGGTGCCGGAAACCACATCGAGGATGTCGCTGCGGGTGGCCGGCATGTACAGAGTCGCCCCGAGGGCGAATGGAGAAATGGTCTTAATCAATTCGCATTCCGAATGATTGTTGCCGCGCGATACGGGCCCAGATCGGTGCCCGCTTCCTCTACTGTCACGCCCGCGCGTTCGGTGAGGTGCAACAGCAACTGAACGTCGCTGTCATCGCGGTCACGTACCAGTACGCGATCCGGTACACGGCGCAGGACCGCTCGGGTTGCCTCGGCGATACCCGGTTTCACGCGGTTCAGGTTGCCGATGTCGAAGCGGGTCGCCAGCGCGGACACTACGTTGTCCGCGGACGCCTGGAGTGTCAGTCGCTGATCGTTGGTCCATGGAACGGCGGGACGAGCGTCTGCCAGCGCCCGACGTTCGGCATCGATCCTGTCGATGAACTCGCGCGTGACATCGTGTTCGCGCAGGTGTTCGTAGACCACGCAACCATGCAGGCCGCCTTGAGCCGGCCAGATGGTGCGGGACACCAGCCCGGAAACGGTTGCACCGAGAATGCCGGACGGAATTGTCCAGTCTTGCGCGGAGGCAGCCAGCCATGCGCGGCCGCACGGATCTGCCAGGACCACGAGGCGCGGACCTTCAGGGAAGCGCGAGTCGTCCGCCAGGGTCCGTGCGAGTTCGCCGGAAATGGCACCTTTGCCGGTCCAGCCATCGACGAAGACGATGTTTTCGGCGCCATGCAACCGGATGATGGCTTCCAGCGCAACCGTGTCGATCCCGCGATCGCGAATGATGCTGATCCCGTAGTGGCGAGCGTCGCGCCCCGTCTCCACGAGTGCCCGGCGCAGCAGCACGCCAAGCGGCAGGCCGGCGCGAACAAATGAGACCAGGGCGATGTCCGGCCCGGTGTAAGCGCCACTCAGCGCCATCGCCAGGGACTGCACATCCGAAGCCATGCGGACGCCGTTCTGCACCAGCGCGCGGGCGTAAAGGCGCTTGTGCACGTCGGTGGGAGCCTGCTCGAGGCCGATCATTTCCGAGTAATGCTTTTGATTCGTCTGAATCAGACGCTCCTTCTCCTCGACGTCGGTGACGCTCATCCGCACGTGTCGCAGCAGGAAGTGCACATCGTCGGGGGCGTAGCTGCCGCTGCCGACGGTGTTCAGGCTCGCGAGGCGATTACCCATGGATCGTCCCCGTCACCCAGTTCGCAAGCTGGCTGCGCGCCGGTGTCGCCCACATGTGGCAGAGGTCCATGTACCCCAGATCGGTGATGCTGTCGCCGAAGCCCAGGACCGGTCGCTCGCCGTGGAGCTCGCGGTCGCGGCGCAGCCACTCGTGAACGGCCGCGCGCTTGGCCAGCCCCGTTGGCAGGAAGGCGAGGTTGTTGCCGTTCGCGTGAACGTGCATGCCGTCCAGCATGCGCCGGGACCGAACTTCGGCCAGCACCTCGGCGAGCACCGAGTCGTCGGACTCGTTGTGCTTGACCACCACGTAATGGCGCAAGCCCTCTTCTTCCACCACCCAGCCGCGGAGCGCGTAGCCGAGTGCCTTGCCGATCTCCAGCGTGGCCTCGCTGAGTGCCGGCAGTCGGTCCTGAACGCTCCGGAGGGCCTCGACCATTTGCCCGTGCCAGCTTCGATCGAGTGATCCGTCGGGACGGAGCATGACGCCCCCATGCGAGCAGATTGCGCCTTCGACGAAGGGAAGCTTGACGCGGCCGTATGCCTCCACGCTGCGCGCGGTGACCGGAACGACGTCGGCGGTGGCCAGCAGCCACGTGATGAATGCGTGCTGGACCGGGTCCATGAAGCCGTTCGGCTGACCGTGCACATCCAGCGTGGCCGTCGATCGCGGGACGCCTTCCGCCATCTTGCGGGCGGTCTGGAACAGGGTGTCGTCGAGGTCGACGAATGCCAGGGGGCGATTACCGCTCATCGACGATCACCTCGGCTTTCAGTGCGTCGACGAGTTCTGCAGGCAGGGCCTGGGAGGGGGTTTCCGTGCAGATCAGGACCCGGTCGAACTGGCCGGGCCGCACGTTGTAGAGGAAGTTCGGAATACCGAGGCCGTAGTTGTCGGGGAACGACAGCGCGTGCCCGATCGCGTGGCCCAGCGCGATGGGGGACCGGGTGGTCGAGCTGAAGTGGACATCCGCGCCGGATCGCTCCAGGCGTTCCGCCAGCAGAAAAGGACGCCAGACGAACTCGCCGGTACCGACGACAATGACTTTCTCGCCGGGCTGGACCTGAATTTCCGGCGCGAGCGTATCGTCCACATCCCGAACGCCCAGACGTCCCCAGTCGTTGCGGGGCGAGAGAGGCCATTCGCCCATGGAAACGGCGCCGACGTTCGGCATCTCGGGGAGGGGCGCGGACCGATCCTCGTGGAACTGGTAGGAGCCGGTCAGCAGCGATACCGCGGTGACCGGTTCCCCGATGGATTGACGAACGGTACCGGCAGTCCAGTCGGTCAGGACGCAAGTAACCACGCGCTGGACGTTGCCCAGACCCGCTTCGACCAGCGCGCGGTGCAGGTTCACGAAGGTCTTGCCGGTGGAGGCTTCGTCATCCACCAGGACCAGCGATCGCGCCTTCAGCATCAGGTCACGGATCTCGGGATCGACCGGCAAGTGGATCAGATGAGCGCTCGCATGGCTGTGTTCTTCCTCGAATCGAGCGAAGACGTCGGTGCCGAGCGGATGACGCGTACTGGTGAGGTACACGCTGTCAGGGCGGCCGGCACGATAGGCGCGGTGCACGCCGGCACCGAGACCCACTGCGGTTTCGGCCATGCCGATCACCAGTACCGGTCCGGGCAGGTCGGCCGGAATTTCGGCAGCCAGGCGCTCGAAGCTGGCCGCCATGATCGACGGGCGCGCCGGGATGTGACGGCCCAGGACCTTGGAAACGAAGAGGAATGCTCGCCTGGGATTCCGGCGCTCTGCGAAGCCGAACAGGTTCGCAGGGGGCAGGGCGGCAGCGTCGACTTTGATCTCGAGCAGCCCCCGCTTGAGTTGGGCGCGCAGGCACGTTGGTCCTACGTGGCTTTCCATGAACAGCATCCTCGTTTGGCGTGGCTCGAAGATCCACGACGACCGCCTGCGCCTGGTGCCCAGTCGTTCAGACTGGGCTCGCGCCGGGCGCCGGCACCCTCGGTTCGGCATCCCGAAACCTTTCAAAATGAAATTGAATCGTATCAAATTTGAAAGGTTAGTGCGTGCACGCTTGTGCCGATATCGCGAGGGCTTTTGTTTTTCGGTTTTGTTCGGGAGGATGGGCTTTGCGGGCGTGGCGCGGCCTGATGGCGACGGTCAGCCGTTCGACCCAAGCCGATGCTGGGATCGCAGTGCCGTGAAAGCGGAGAGGAGGGGGAAGCGGTGAGGAGGGGAGGAGATGACGCGGGCACGACGGAGAGGGACGCCGGCCCGCGTCGGCCCGCCCGGTTCCGGCCGGGCGGTCAGGGCCTGTCACCGAAGTGCCAGGCCCTGAACCGTCAGACGGCGAGGCAGAGGTACTTGATCACGACGTAGTCGTCGATGCCGTAGTGCGAGCCTTCGCGGCCGAGGCCCGACTGCTTCACGCCACCGAACGGTGCGACTTCGTTCGAGATCAGGCCCGTGTTCACGCCGACCATCCCGTATTCGAGCGCTTCCGCCACCTTCCACACGCGGCCGATGTCGCGGCTGTAGAAGTACGCGGCGAGGCCGAACTCGGTGTCGTTCGCGAGGCGGATCACTTCGTCGTCGCTGCCGAACTTGAACAGCGGCGCGAGCGGCCCGAACGTCTCTTCCTTCGCGACCTTCATCGCCGGCGTGACACCCGTCAGCACGGTCGGCTCGAAGAAGCCGTGGCCAAGTGCGTGGCGCTTGCCGCCCGTCACGACGGTCGCACCCTTCGCGAGCGCGTCCTCGATGTGCGCCTCGACCTTCAGCACGGCTGCTTCGTTGATCAGCGGACCTTGCGTGACGCCCGGCTCCGTACCGCGGCCGACCTTCAACTGGCCGACGGCTGCCGCGAGCTTCTGCGCGAACTGGTCGTACACGGCTTCATGCACGTAGAAGCGGTTCGTGCACACGCAGGTCTGGCCGCTGTTGCGGTACTTCGATGCGATCGCGCCCTGCACGGCCGCATCGAGGTCGGCGTCGTCGAACACGATGAACGGTGCATTGCCGCCGAGCTCCAGCGACACCTTCTTGACCGTCGCCGCGCACTGCGACATCAGCAGGCGGCCGACCGGCGTCGAGCCGGTGAACGACAGCTTGCGCACGATCGGGTTCGACGTCATCTCGCCGCCGATCGCCTTCGGGTCGCCCGTGACGACGCTGAACACGCCCGCCGGCACGCCCGCGCGCTCGGCCAGCACGGCCATCGCGAGTGCGGAGAACGGCGTCGCCTCGGCCGGCTTCACGACGATCGGGCAGCCTGCGGCGAGTGCCGGGCCAACCTTGCGCGTGATCATCGCCGCCGGGAAGTTCCACGGCGTGATCGCCGCGCACACGCCGATCGCTTCCTTCGTTACGACGATGCGCTTGTCGCTCGCCGGCGTCGGGATCGTGTCGCCGTACACGCGCTTGCCTTCTTCCGCGAACCATTCGAGGAACGATGCGGCATAACCGATCTCGCCCTTCGCTTCCGCCAGCGACTTGCCCTGCTCGGTCGTCAGGATCAGCGCGAGGTCGTCGGCGTTTTCCATCATCAGGTCGTGCCACTTGCGCAGGACGACCGCGCGTTCCTTCGCGGTCTTCTTGCGCCACGCCGGCCATGCGGCGTTCGCGGCTTCGATCGCGTGACGCGTTTCGGCCGTGCCCATCGCCGGCACGGTGCCGAGGAGGCCGCCGGTCGCCGGGTTGCGGACTTCGAACGTCTCGCCGTTCGTCGCGCCTTGCCATTCGCCATTGACGTACGCCTGCTGGCGGAACAGCGACGGGTCTTTCAGTGCCAGGGTTTCCTGAACAGTGCTCATATGAATCACCTGCTTCGAAAAGGACGGATGAAACGGCCGCCGCCGTCACGAAGACGGCGGCGGCGCATTCAGTTGATGAAGTCGACGGAAACTCAGGCCGGCACGCCGACCGTTTCCTTCAGCACTTCCTCGAGGATCACGAGGGCTTCGTCGAACACGGCTTGCGGGATCGTCAGCGGGAACAGGAAGCGCACGACGTTCGAGTACACGCCGCACACGAGCAGCAGCAGGCCGCGCTCGAGCGCACGCGTCTGCACGCGCTTCGTGAATTCCGCATCCGGCTCGCCCGAGCCCGGCTTCAGGAACTCGACCGCGATCATCGCGCCCGGGCCGCGCACGTCGGCGATCTGCGGCACGTCGGCCTGCAATGCGTTCAGCTTCGCCTTCAGCGCGTCGCCGAATTGCGTCGCGCGCTCGCACAGCTTCTCTTCGTCGATGATCTCGAGCACTGCGTGCGCCGATGCGACGGCCAGCGGGTTGCCCGCGTACGTGCCGCCGAGGCCGCCAGGCGCTGCCGCGTCCATCACTTCCGCACGGCCGACGACGCCCGACAGCGGCATGCCGCCCGCGAGGCTCTTCGCCATCGTGATCAGGTCGGCCAGCACGTCGTAGTGCTGCATCGCGAACAGCTTGCCGGTACGCGCGAAGCCCGTCTGGACTTCGTCGGCGATCAGCAGGATGCCGTGCTCGTTACAGATCTTGCGCAGTGCGCGTACGAACTCGGCCGGCGCCGCGTAGAAGCCGCCTTCGCCCTGGACCGGTTCGAAGATGATCGCGGCGACGCGCTTCGGATCGATGTCGGCCTTGAACAGCATCTCGATCGCCTTGATCGAGTCGGCGGTCGTCACGCCGTGCACGGCGTTCGGGTACGGGGCGTGGAACACGTCGCCCGGGAACGGGCCGAAGTTCAGCTTGTACGGCGCGACCTTGCCGGTCAGCGCCATGCCCATCATCGTGCGGCCGTGGAAGCCGCCCGAGAAGGCGATGACGCCCGGACGGCCGGTCGCTGCACGCGCGATCTTGATCGCGTTCTCGACGGCTTCCGCGCCGGTCGTGAAGAACGCGGTCTTCTTCGGGAAATCGCCCGGCGCGCGTGCGTTGATCTTTTCAGCCAGTTCGACGTACGACGCGTACGGGACGATCTGGTAAGCGGTGTGCGTGAAGTTGTTCAGCTGATCCGCGATCGCCTTGACGATCTTCGGGTGGCGGTGGCCGGTGTTCAGCACCGCGATGCCGGCGGCGAAATCGATGAAGCGGCGGCCTTCGACATCCCACAGTTCCGCGTTCTCGGCGCGGGCTGCGTAGAAATCGCACATCACGCCAACGCCGCGCGGGGTGGCGGCGTTCTTGCGGGCCTGCAGGTCGGCATTCTTCACGGTCATCTCCTTGATGTTCTTTCCGGTGAGTAGAAAATCGGGCGCTTCGACAGCCCATGGAGGCGACTATAATCACATTTGGCTCTGGCAATCAGAGCCATTTCAATAAATATTCAGGAGCCAATCATGCGCGCGAGCGTGTTGTCGGACTGGCTGGCGCAGCGCCTCGTGCGCGGCGGCGAACAGCCGATCTACCGGCAGCTTCACCGGCTGCTGCAACAGGCGATCCTGTCGCGCGAACTGCCGGCCGGCACGCGCGTGCCGTCGTCGCGGCTCCTGGCCGCCGAGCTCGGGATCGCGCGCAATACGGTCACGCAGGTTTACGAACAGCTTGCGCTCGAAGGCTACGTGAA
>NZ_JAAGPG010000163.1:0-266 GCF_017104665.1 Burkholderia sp. Se-20378
AAGCGTGTAGATAGCGGTGGGCGCCGGAACATTAAAAAAAAAAAAAAAAAAAAAAAAAAGACAAAAAGAGAGATGAAGAAAAGAACAAGAACCAAAATCGAACAGATGAGGAAACACACAAATAGAAGACGAGTCTAGGATGATTATAAAGATGAGAAACAGACAGTAGAGAAGAACAACAACACACACAGCAGCACAGAGTACTCGAAAGAACAAGATATGCAATCAAGACTGAGACACACAAGAATCACAAGTATATTCAAATA
>NZ_JAAGPG010000164.1:0-16344 GCF_017104665.1 Burkholderia sp. Se-20378
GTGATTGGAGGTCAGTCGTGGGCTCTTCCGATCTCGCATCGCCGTCGGTGCGCAAGTTCGCGCGCGAACTCGGCGTCGAAGTCGCACGCGTGCAGGGTTCCGGTCCTAAGGGCCGCATTACGAAGGAAGACGTCACGGGCTTCGTGAAGGGCGTGATGACCGGTCAGCGCGCAGCACCGGGCGCGGCAGCCGCGCCGGCAGGCGGCGGCGAGCTGAACCTGCTGCCGTGGCCGAAGGTCGACTTCTCGAAGTTCGGCCCGTTCGAGGCGAAGCCGCTGTCGCGCATCAAGAAGATCTCGGGCGCGAACCTGCATCGCAACTGGGTGATGATCCCGCACGTCACGAACAACGACGAAGCGGACATCACCGAGCTCGAAGCACTGCGCGTGCAGTTGAACAAGGAACACGAGAAGGCGGGCGTGAAGTTCACGATGCTCGCGTTCGTGATCAAGGCGGTCGTCGCTGCGCTGAAGAAGTTCCCGACCTTCAACGCGAGCCTCGATGGCGACAACCTGGTGTTCAAGCAGTACTACCACGTCGGTTTTGCCGCGGACACGCCGAACGGTCTCGTCGTGCCGGTGATCCGCGATGCGGACAAGAAGGGGCTCGTCGATATCGCGAAGGAAATGGCCGAGCTGTCGAAGGCCGCACGCGATGGCAAGCTGAAGCCGGACCAGATGCAGGGTGGTTGCTTCTCGATCTCGTCGCTCGGCGGGATCGGCGGCACGAACTTCACGCCGATCATCAACGCGCCGGAAGTGGCGATCCTCGGATTGTCGCGCGGCCAGATGAAGCCGGTGTGGGACGGCAAGCAGTTCGTGCCGCGCCTGACGCTGCCGCTGTCGCTGTCGTATGACCATCGCGTGATCGATGGCGCGGAAGCCGCGCGGTTCAATGCGTATCTCGGCGCGTTGCTCGCGGATTTCCGTCGCATCATTCTTTGATGAGCGGGGAGTGTGCTCGCGGGGGCGTGGGTTTTTTGTTTGTTATCCGCGCCCTGTCGTTGAACCTGTATTCCTAACGGTCTATTAGCGTCGCCCCTGCGCGGGGCGGCGGTCACTTTTCCTTGTCTTCCAAAGAAAAGTAACCAAAAGAAAGGCGCGTCCTTGGGCGGACGGCAAAGGTGGTCCTGCCCAGGTTCGCGCTTTCTTGTCAGGCCGTCGTCTTGGGTTCTTTTGCGGGTTTCTCCCTCTCTGTCTGCAGCTAATCAAGAAGGGGACAGTAATGAGTCTCATCGAAGTCAAGGTTCCGGATATCGGCGATTTCAGCGGCGTCGATGTCATCGAAGTCAACGTGAAACCCGGCGACGTGATCGAAAAAGAGCAAACGCTCATCACGCTCGAATCCGATAAAGCCTCCATGGAAGTGCCCAGCGACGTCGCCGGCACCGTCAAGGAAATCAAGGTCAAGGCCGGCGAGAAAGTCTCGCAAGGCACCGTCATCGCCATCGTCGAAGCATCGGCTGGCGCCGCCGCTCCCGCGAAAGCACCGGAACCGGCCAAGCCCGCACCGGCCGCAGCCGCTCCGGCACCCGCACCGCAAGCCGGCAGCTACGCAGGCGCCGTCGACGTCGAATGCGACATGCTCGTGCTCGGCGCCGGCCCCGGCGGCTACTCGGCCGCGTTCCGCGCCGCCGACCTCGGCATGAAGACGGTACTCGTCGAACGCTACTCGACGCTCGGCGGCGTGTGCCTGAACGTCGGCTGCATCCCGTCGAAAGCGCTGCTGCATACGTCGCTCGTCGTCGAAGAAGCCGCGGCGCTCGCGTCGCACGGCATCACGTTCGGCAAGCCGGAAGTCGATCTCGACAAGCTGCGCGACTTCAAGGGCGGTGTCGTCAAGAAGCTGACGACGGGCCTCGCCGGCATGGCGAAGGCACGCAAGGTCGAAGTGGTCACGGGCGTCGGCGCATTCGTCGATCCGTATCACATGGAAGTGCAGGGCGAAAACGGCAAGAAGGTCGTGAAGTTCAAGCAGGCGATCATCGCAGCGGGCTCGCAGGCCGTGAAGCTGCCGTTCATGCCGGAAGACCCGCGCGTCGTCGATTCGACCGGCGCACTCGAACTGCGCCAGCTGCCGAAACGCATGCTCGTGATCGGCGGCGGCATCATCGGCCTCGAAATGGCAACGGTGTACTCGACGCTCGGCGCCGAGATCGACGTCGTCGAAATGATGGACGGCCTGATGATGGGCGCGGACCGCGATCTCGTGAAGGTCTGGGAAAAGTACAACGCGAAGCGCTTCGGCAACGTGATGCTGAAGACCAAGACGGTCGGCGCGGAAGCGAAGGAAGACGGCATCTACGTGAAGTTCGAGGGCGAGAAGGCGCCGGCGGAAGCGCAGCGCTACGACCTCGTGCTCGTCGCAGTGGGCCGCAGCCCGAACGGCAAGAAGATCGGCGCCGACAAGGCGGGCGTCGCGGTCACGGATCGCGGCTTCATCGACGTCGACAAGCAGATGCGCACGAACGTCCCGCACATCTTCGCGATCGGCGATATCGTCGGCCAGCCGATGCTCGCGCACAAGGCCGTGCATGAAGGCCACGTCGCAGCGGAAGCCGCGCACGGCGAGAAGGCATACTTCGACGCCCTGCAGATCCCGTCGGTGGCGTACACCGATCCGGAAGTGGCGTGGGCCGGCAAGACGGAAGACCAGTGCAAGGCCGAAGGTATCAAGTACGGCAAGGCCGTGTTCCCGTGGGCCGCATCGGGCCGCGCGATCGCGAACGGCCGCGACGAAGGCTTCACGAAGCTGATCTTCGACGAGGAAACCCACCGGGTGATCGGCGGTGCGATCGTCGGCCTGAACGCGGGCGACCTGATCAGCGAAGTGTGCCTCGCCGTCGAGATGGGCGCGGACGCGGAAGACATCGGCAAGACGATCCATCCGCACCCGACGCTCGGCGAATCGGTCGGCATGGCCGCCGAGCTGTACGAAGGCGTCTGTACGGATCTGCCGCCGCAACGCAAGAAGTAACGCGGCCGGCTCGGCCGGCACTCTGCCGGCCACGAAAAAACGCCGCCTCCCGGGCAATCCGGGCGGCGGCGTTTTCTTTTGCTTGGGGCCGATGCTCAACGACCGTTCGAGGCGGCCGGCAACTTGCCGGTTCCAGCGTGTTCCGGCGCCACAAACGAAAAAGCCGCGCTGGGCGCGGCTCTTTCAGGAGCAGGGGACGCTTACGCGGCCGGCTTGCTCGTACGACGTGCAGCAGCGGCGGTAGCAGCCTTCGTTGCGACGGCAGCAGCAGCGTTGAAGTTCGTTTCAGCGATTTCGACGGCTTGCTTCGTTGCCTTCTGAACCGTTTCGTACGTGGTGTTCGCAGCGTTCAGTGCCGACTTCAGCGCAGCGACAGCCGTTTCCGAACCAGCCGGGGCGTTCTTCGCGACGTTGTCGACGAGTGCCTGGACCTTCTTGTTCTGCTCTTCGAATTGCGCTTCGGCAACCTTCGCGAACTCGGCTTGCGTCGACGATGCGATTTCATACAGGTGACGGCCGTACGACAGCACCTTTTCCGCGACCGGCTGCGACAGGCTGGCTTGCAGCGCGATCAGTTCCTGTGCGTCCTTCACCGACAGCAGGCGCTGTGCGTTTTCCTGGCCTTCGGCCAGCGTCGACTTCACGACCTGCAGGTTGAGTTCGATCAGCTTTTCGACGCCTTCGAACGCCTTGGTCGTCAGACCGAACAGGCTTTCGAGGTTGGCTTTCTGGGCGGCGGCGATTTGCTCGGGGGTCAGCAAGGACATGTCAAGCTCCTGAAAAGCGATCGCGTCGATCGCAGAGTAAAGGGCACTACGCTGGGGAACCTCGGATGCGCGTGCTTTGTGCAACGCAGCAATGAGGCTTATTTTAGGGCAGAGAAAACCAATGTCAAGTATTTTTTGTGCGTTGCACAATCGTGACAAATTATCGATAAAACAACGAGTTATCGTGCCCGTCCGGAATCGGTTTCATGCGCGATCCCAGATGGTGCGCACGGCGGCGGGGCAGGCGCGGCGCACCATGATCATGCACAGGTAAACCTGACAGGCCTGTGGAACGTTATCCTTCTGTTCCTGTCGAAAAACGCGCCGTTTCGATGCGCGTACCGTGGCGACCTGCCGCCGCCACGGCCGAGACTGGCGCCCCTGGCACCCCGAGCGCCGGATACGTAGTTTCCCCGCTTTAAATCGCCTCCGAAGTGACGTTATCTCAATTAACCGTGTGTAATCGGGAGACGGGTACTGTCGGGCAGCGCATCCCATTGGTTTTTTCGATGGGGGCGGGAGGGTTCATTGGCCAGAGGTTGGCCGACCCTTACATTCCGGTTTAACGACGATCGGTAAGTGCCTAATATTGCTCTTTTTTTCAGCTTTAACTACACTTGCGGAAACCTCCCGCCCGCTTTGTCCAGACCCCAATGAAAGCCGAATCGTTTTCACCGCGCAGATTGTTGCAGAGCATGACGCTCGGCACGGCTGTGTCGATCGCAGTCGCCTTGCTGGCGACCACCGCGACCGTCGCGCCCGCTGACGCCTTTGCCGCCACTGCGAAGACCCAACAAGCCGCCAAGAAAAAGGCTGTCGCTCCTGCTTCGTCCGCGAAGAAGAAGTCGGCCAAGGCCAGCTCCGACAAATCCGCGAAGGTCGCGGCCGCCGACGCGCCGCGCGCGAAGGCGTCGCGCAAGCGCGTGACGCTCGCGTCGAACTTGCATGGCGGCCATCACGGCGCAGTGCGCAAGGTCGCGTTCCAGCCGCGCCGGCCGACCGTCGGCCAGGCGTTCGGCCTGCACGACACGCCCGACGCGCTCGCGCTGCGTTCGAGCGTCGCGTACGTCGTCGACCAGAATTCGGGCGAGCCGCTGTTCGACAAGAATTCGCACGCCGTCGTGCCGATCGCGTCGATCTCGAAGCTGATGACGGCGATGGTCGTGCTCGACTCGAAGACGCCGATGACCGACCAGATCGAAGTCACCGACGAAGACCGCGACTACGAGAAGGGCACGGGCTCGCGCCTGTCGGTCGGCTCGGTGCTGTCGCGCGAAGACATGCTGCACATCGCGCTGATGGCGTCGGAAAACCGCGCGGCCGCTGCGCTGTCGCGCTACTACCCGGGCGGCCGTCCGGCGTTCATCGCCGCGATGAACGCGAAGGCGAAGTCGCTCGGCATGACCGATACGCACTTCGAGAATTCGACGGGTCTGTCGAGCTCGAACGTGTCGAGCGCGCGCGACCTCGTGAAGATGGTCAACGCGGCGTACCAGTACCCGATGATTCGTCAGTTCTCGACCGATCGCACCTACGAGGTGTACACGGGCAAGCGCAACCTGGTCTACAACAGCACGAACGCGCTGATCCGCGGCAACGGCTCGTGGGACATCGGTCTGCAGAAGACGGGCTTCATCAACGAAGCCGGCGAATGCCTCGTGATGCAGGCGACGATCCACGGCAAGCCGATGGTGATGGTGCTGCTCGATTCGTTCGGCAAGTATTCGCGCTTCGCGGATGCGGCGCGCCTGCGCAACTGGCTCGATGCCGGCGGCGGCGAGCGCCTGACGGCGGCCAACACGCCGAACGGCGGGACCTGATCGCACAAAGGCGTGGCGGCTCGCCGCCGCGTCGATGGCTGAAAAAAAGCCCCGCAATCGCGGGGCTTTTTCATTGGGTGTGCGGGAGCGGCTTACGCCTGCCGCTGCAGCCCGTCCGTATCCTTCGTGGGCGCCGGCCGGTAGCCGAGGGATTCCGAAATGGTGAGGGCCGTGCGGCTCAACTGACCGAGCCACGCATCCTGCAGACGATCGGCCGGCGCCGACAGCGACAGGCCCGCGACGAGCTTGCCCGAATCGTCGTAGATGCCGGCCGCGATACAGCGCACGCCGAGCTCCAGTTCCTCGTTGTCGCGTGCGCACGATTGCTGGCGGACGATCGTCAGCTCGCGCTCGAGCTTCGCGATGTCGGTGATGCTGTTCTGCGTATGGCCGGACAGCCCCGTGCGCGTCGCATAGGCGCGCACGCGCGACGTCTCGTCGGCCGCGAGGAACAGCTTGCCAACCGACGTGAGGTGCAGCGGCGCGCGGCCACCGATCGCACGGACGACCTGCATCCCCGAGCGTTCCGAATACGCGCGCTCGATGTAGACGATTTCGTCGCCCTGGCGCACCGACAGGTTCACGGTCTGCCCGGTGAGGCGGTGCAGCTCGCGCATCGGCATCAGCGCCGCGTCGCGTACCGACAGGCGCGCCTTCACGAGGTTGCCGAGCTCCAGCAACCGCATGCCGAGGCGGTACGTGCCGGGATCGGAGCGGTCGACGAGACGGCAGGTCACCATGTCGTTGAGGATGCGGTGCGCGGTCGACGGGTGCAGCTCCGTCCGCTGCGCAAGCTCCTTCAGGCTGACAGGGTCACTGTGCGCGGCGAGCGCGTCCAGCAACCGCATCATGCGTTCGATCACCTGGATCGACGTTTTTGAATCCGGGGTGGGTTGGCTCATGTCGGGGGAGAAATCGGTTGACGCGTCAAGCGGTGTTGGAACGATTGTATCTCGTATCGTGAAAAAAGCGAACGCCGTTCGAGGGAATCCTCGTTTCGCGCCGTGCGGGCTTGCGTGAGCGCCGGCGTTGGTCTTGCCGGCCAAACGGCGGATAATGAGAGCCGTTTTCTCGAAGGAGCACGTATGCGAGTCGGTTTGTTCGTGACCTGCCTGGTCGATCTGATGCGCCCCGAAATCGGTTTTTCGGCGCTCAAGCTGATTCGCGACGCCGGCTACGAGGTGATCGTGCCGCCCGCGCAGACTTGCTGCGGCCAGCCGGCCTACAACTCGGGCGACCGTGCGCTCGCGCGTGACCTCGCGGAAAAGACGCTGCGCGAGTTCGAGCAGTTCGATTACGTCGTCGCGCCGTCGGGGTCGTGCGGCGGGATGATCCGCGCGCACTACGGCGACCTGTTCCGCGACGACCCCGAGCTGATGGGGCGCTACACGCGGTTCCAGCAGAAAGTCTACGAACTGACCGATTTCCTGGCGAACGTCGCGAAGGTGTCGCTCGCGCCGGGCGAATTCACGGGGCCCGTCACCTATCACGATTCGTGCTCGGGCCTGCGCGAGCTCGGCGTGAAAGCGCAGCCGCGCGCGCTGCTCGCGCAGCGCGGCATCGCGGTCACCGAGATGAAGGATTGCGAGCACTGCTGCGGCTTTGGCGGCACGTTCGCGATCAAGTACGGCGACATTTCGGCAGCCATCGCGGACGAGAAATGCGCGAACGTGCGCGCGTCCGGTACGGGCGCCGTCGTGCTGGGCGATCTCGGCTGCATGCTGAACATCGAAGGGCGGTTGCGCCGCACCGGCGACCGCGACACGCGCGTGCTGCACGTCGCGCAGGTGCTGGCGGGCGACGTCTGACGCCCGGTTCCGCTCACTTTTCCCCGATACCGCGATGCAAGTCCAATCGATGCATTTCAAGGCGCGCGCCGGCCAGAAGCTGGCCGACCAGCGCCTGCAGCAGAACCTGAAGAAGCTGTCGACGAAATTCGTGTCCGCGCGCGCCGACGCGATGGCCGCGATCGACTTCCCGGCCACGCGCGCCGCCCTGAAGGCCCGCCGCAACCGCGCGCTGGAGAACCTCGACGTGTGGCTCGAGGCGTTCGAGCGCGAGGCGACGCGGCGCGGCACGACGGTGCTGTTCGCCGAAACGACCGCGGATGCCGCACGGCTCGTGGCCGACATTGCGCGCCGTCACGACGTGAAGAAGGTCATCAAGACCAAGTCGATGGTGTCGGAGGAAATGCGTCTGAACGCGGTGCTCGCGGAGATGGGCGTGCAGTCGATCGAGACGGATCTCGGCGAATACATCCTGCAGATCAACGACAACGAGCCGCCGAGTCACATCATTGCGCCCGTCGTGCACAAGGACAAGGACGAGATCGCCGACCTGTTCGCGCGCACCCACCATCGCGAGCGGCTCACCGAGATTCCGGACATGACGCGCGAGGCGCGCGAAGTGCTGCGCCCGCATTTCATGTCGGCCGACATGGGCGTGACGGGCGGCAACTTCGTGATCGCCGAGACCGGATCGGTTGCGATCGTGACGAACGAAGGGAACGAGGGGATGTGCACCGTGATGCCGCGCGTGCATGTGGCGGTGACGGGCATCGAGAAGGTGCTGCCGACGCTCGAGGACCTCGCGACCGCGATGCGTCTGCTGCCGCGCTCCGCAACGGGGCAGAAGACGTCGAACTACTTCTCGCTGCTGACCGGGCCGCGCGGGCCCGGCGACGAAGATGGCCCCGAGCACAACTATGTCGTGCTCGTCGACGGCGGCCGCACCGGGCTGATCGGCGGCGAATTCCAGGAGATGCTGCGCTGCATCCGCTGCGGCGCATGCATGAACCATTGTCCGGTGTACCAGAAGGTCGGCGGCCACGCGTACGGCTGGGTCTACCCGGGGCCGATGGGGTCCGTGCTGACGCCGAGCTACGTCGGGCTCGACCGCTCACTCGACCTGCCGCAGGCCGCAACCCTATGCGGGGAGTGCGACAGCGTGTGCCCGGCCGGGATTCCGCTGTCACACCTGTTGCGTACGCTGCGCGAGAAGCAGGTCGAGCGGCATCTGCGACCGTGGCGCGAGCGGGCGGCGCTCGCCGCCTGGGGCTTCTTTGCGCGCCGGCCGATGCTGTATGCGCTGACGACCAAGCTCGCGGTGCGCATCCTCGAGCGGCTGGGCAGTAACGGCGGCACGCTCCGGCGCCTGCCGATGATGGGCGGCTGGATGGATACGCGCGACATGCCGACACCGACCGGGCGCACGTTCCGCGAACTGTACGCGGCGTCGCAGAGCCACCTCGGCTGACGACTGTTCATCCGGCGACAACAGTGCGTTCGCTATTTGTATATTTATCTCGATAGGTGCGGTCTATAGAATCCTGTCTGTAGTCCCCGGAATTGGGTTTCGGGGTACGAGGTCAAGGAGGTCCGCATCATGAAAAAGACAATATCGATGTACTGGCCGCTGGCAATCGTCGTTCCGCTGGCCGCGGCTGCCTATCTGCATGCGATGGCCGAGGCGCCGTCGCGTGGTCCGCTCGCGGTTCACCAGGCTTCCGCCGAGCTGGCGCGTGCGGTGTCGTTCGGGCTGGTCGGCGATTCGGCGAAGCCGCTGCCGGCGGCATCCGGCGACGTCGTGCTCGCCGCGCCGAAGGCGCTGTAAGGCATGGCGCCGTCGCTTTGCGCGGCGGCGCGATTTCGGCCGCCTTTGTATAATGGCGTGTTCTTCTCCCACGCGGTCCGCCGCGGCTTTCCGATAGTGCGATGACCCGCGTTTCGATCTGTTTCGTCTGTCTCGGCAACATCTGCCGTTCGCCCACCGCGGAAGGCGTGATGCGTCACCAGGTCGACGCGGCCGCGCTGGCGGACCGGATCGCGATCGATTCGGCCGGTACCGGCGACTGGCATGTCGGCGAGCCGCCCGATACGCGTGCGCAGGCTGCCGCGCGTGGTCGCGGCTACGACCTGTCGGCGCTGCGCGCACGGCAGGTGAGCGCGGCGGATTTCGAGCGCTTCGACCTGCTGCTCGCGATGGACGAGGCGAATCTCGCGGAGTTGCGCCGCCGCTGTCCGCCGCAGCATCACGACAAGGTGCGCCTGCTGATGGAATTCGCGCCGGATTCGACCGAAACCGAAGTGGCCGATCCCTATTTCGGCGGTGCGCAGGGCTTCGAGCAGGTGCTCGATCAGGTCGAGCGCGCGTGCGCGGGCCTGCTGGAGACGCTCCGGGCCCGCACGGAGCGCTGATCGCGCGGTATTCAGCGATCTGCGAATACCCTTTCAAAGACATGGATACTTGACTAAAAACGTCAAATATTTATACTTGACCAAAATCGTCAAGATTGCAGTCCCCTAGACACCATGAGACTCACCACCAAAGGCCGTTTCGCCGTCACGGCGATGATTGACTTGGCACTGCGCCAGGAGCAGGGCCCGGTGACGCTTGCAGGCATCAGCCAGCGCCAGCGGATTTCGCTCTCGTATCTCGAACAGCTGTTCGGCAAGCTGCGCAGGCATGAAATTGTCGAATCCGTGCGCGGCCCGGGCGGCGGCTACAACCTCGCGCGTCGCGCGCAGGATGTCACCGTCGCCGACATCATCATCGCGGTCGATGAACCGCTCGACGCCACGCAGTGCGGCGGCAAAGGCACGTGCGACGGCTCGAAGCAGCCCGACGGCCATTGCATGACGCACGAGCTGTGGTCGACGCTGAACCAGAAGATGGTCGAATACCTCGATTCGGTGTCGCTGCAGGATCTCGTCGATCAGCAGCGCGCTCGCGAGGGCGCACCCGCGGTGCTGCGCGACCGGCGCACGCCGGAGCCCGTTGCGGCGCCGGCCGAGCCGGTTCGCACGATGCCGCTCGGCCCCAATTCGGTGTTCAACATCGCGAGTTCGTGAGCGCGAAGGCGCCACCATACCCCATAACGCACATAGTCCCTGCACAGAATTCCCGGAGCGACAGATGACCCAAGACACTCTCCACCTGCCCATCTATATGGATTACAGCGCGACGACGCCGGTCGACCCGCGCGTGGTCGACAAGATGGTGCCGTACCTGCGCGAGCAGTTCGGCAACCCGGCGTCGCGGAGCCACGCGTATGGCTGGGACGCGGAGCGTGCGGTCGAGGAAGCGCGCGAGAACGTGGCCGCGCTCGTGAACGCGGATCCGCGCGAGATCATCTGGACGTCCGGCGCAACGGAATCGGACAACCTCGCAATCAAGGGTGCCGCGAACTTCTACAAGGGCAAGGGCAAGCACATCATCACGGTGAAGACCGAGCACAAGGCCGTGCTCGATACCTGCCGCGAGCTCGAGCGTGACGGTTTCGAAGTCACCTACCTCGACGTGAAGGATGACGGCCTGATCGACCTCGACGTGTTCAAGGCCGCGCTGCGCCCGGACACGATCCTCGTGTCGGTGATGCACGTGAACAACGAGATCGGCGTGATCCAGGACATCGAGACGATCGGTGAGATCTGCCGCGAGAAGGGCATCGTGTTCCACGTCGACGCCGCGCAATCGACCGGCAAGGTCGAGATCGACCTCGCGAAGCTGAAGGTCGACCTGATGTCGTTCTCGGCGCACAAGACCTACGGCCCGAAGGGCATCGGCGCGCTGTACGTGCGTCGCAAGCCGCGTGTGCGCATCGAAGCGCAGATGCACGGCGGCGGCCACGAGCGCGGCATGCGTTCGGGCACGCTGGCGACGCACCAGATCGTCGGCATGGGCGAAGCGTTCCGCATCGCACGCGAAGAAATGGCGACGGAAAACGAGCGCGTCCGCATGCTGCGCGACAAGCTGCTGCGCGGCCTGTCGCAAATCGAGGAAACGTACGTGAACGGTGACATGGAACGTCGTGTCCCGCACAACCTCAACATCAGTTTCAACTTCGTCGAAGGCGAGTCGCTGATCATGGCGATCAAGGACGTCGCGGTGTCGTCGGGCTCCGCATGCACGTCGGCGTCGCTGGAGCCGTCGTACGTGCTGCGTGCGCTCGGCCGCAACGACGAGCTGGCACACAGCTCGATCCGCTTCACGGTCGGCCGCTTCACGACGGAGCAGGAAGTCGACTTCGTGATCAACCTGCTGAACAGCAAGATCGCGAAGCTGCGCGAACTCTCGCCGCTCTGGGAAATGCACCAGGAAGGCATCGATCTGTCGACGATCGAATGGGCCGCACACTGAGCGCCGGATTGAAGAACATACCCGCGGGCGGATTCGCGCACGCAGACGTAACGAGTCAAGGAGTCTGAGTCATGTCTTACAGCAACAAGGTTCTGGATCACTACGAAAACCCGCGCAACGTCGGTTCGTTCGCGAAGGACGACGACACGGTCGGCACGGGCATGGTCGGCGCGCCGGCCTGCGGCGACGTGATGAAGCTGCAGATCCGCGTCGGCGCGGACGGCGTGATCGAAGACGCGAAGTTCAAGACCTACGGTTGCGGTTCGGCGATCGCGTCGAGCTCGCTCGTCACCGAATGGGTGAAGGGCAAGACGCTCGACGAAGCACTGTCGATCAAGAACACGCAGATCGCGGAAGAACTCGCGCTGCCGCCGGTGAAGATTCACTGCTCGATCCTCGCGGAAGACGCGATCAAGGCGGCCGTGGCCGACTACAAGAAGCGTCACGACACCACGGAAGGCGATCAGGCAGCAGCCTGAGCGGCATCGAGCGGCTTTCAGAAGGAACGCGGCGGGCCCCGGTGGCACGCCGCGGCAAGGACATCATGGCAATTTCACTGACCGAAAAAGCAGCACAGCACGTCCAGAAATACCTCGTCCGTCGCGGCAAGGGTGTGGGCCTGCGGCTTGGCGTTCGCACGACCGGGTGCTCGGGGCTCGCGTACAAGCTCGAGTATGTCGACGAGCTGGCTCCCGAGGATCAGGTGTTCGAGAGCCATGGCGTGAAGGTCATCGTCGATCCGAAGAGCCTGGCCTACATCGACGGCACCGAACTCGACTTCGCACGCGAAGGCCTGAACGAAGGGTTCAAGTTCAACAACCCGAACGTGAAGGACGAGTGCGGCTGCGGCGAATCGTTCCGCGTGTGACCACGCGGATCTCCGCACGATGCGGGCAAGAGGCGGCACGGGCCGCCTTTTTAATGTGCGGCGTTTGCCGCGCGACGAACCGGAATTGAACGCGACGATGGTCTCGCTGAAAGACAGCCACTTCGACCTGTTTCACCTGCCGGCGCAATTCGCGCTCGACGAAACGGTGCTCGACGCCGCCTATCGAACGGTGCAGACGCAGGTGCATCCGGACCGCTTCGCGGCGGCCGGCGACGCGCAGAAGCGCATCGCGATGCAATGGGCCACCCGCGCGAACGAGGCGTATCGCACGCTGCGCGATCCGCTGAAGCGCGCGTCCTATCTGCTGTCGCTGCGCGGCGTCGACATCGGCGCGGAAAACAACACCGCGATGGAGCCTGCGTTCCTGATGCAGCAGATGGAGTGGCGCGAGGGCATCGAGGATGCCGCGGCCGCCCGCAACGTCGACGCGCTCGACGCGCTGCTCGCCGAGTTGCGCGAAGAGCGGCGCGTGCGTGTGGAGCGCCTCGGCACGCTGCTCGACAGCGGCGCCGATCAGGCGGCCGCCGAGGCCGTGCGCCAGCTGATGTTCATCGAACGGGTCGCGTCGGAAGTGGGCGCGCAGATCGAGCGCCTCGAAACTTAACCGCGTGCCTTGCGGCACGCGCAGCAAACGGGCCGAGCGCCCGAACGAACCAAGATGGCTTTACTGCAAATTTCCGAACCGGGCATGGCGCCGGCGCCGCATCAGCGGCGACTCGCCGTCGGGATCGATCTCGGCACGACGAACTCGCTCGTCGCGGCTGTGCGCAACAGCGTGCCCGAAGTGCTGCCGGACGAAGCAGGCCGCGTGCTGCTGCCGTCGGTGGTCCGCTATCTCGAGAAGGGCGGCCGACGCATCGGCCACGAGGCGAAAGAGCAGGCCGCGACCGATCCGCGCAACACGATCGTGTCGGTCAAGCGCCTCATGGGCCGCGGCAAGGCCGAGGTCGAAGGCGTGGCGAACGCGCCGTACGAATTCGTCGATGCGCCGGGCATGGTGCAGATCCGCACCATCGACGGCGTGAAGAGCCCGGTCGAAGTGTCGGCCGAGATTCTCGCGACGCTGCGCTATCGCGCGGAAGATTCGCTGGGCGACGACCTGGTCGGCGCGGTGATCACGGTGCCCGCGTATTTCGATGAAGCGCAACGCCAGGCGACCAAGGATGCCGCGCGTCTCGCGGGCCTCAACGTGCTGCGCCTGCTGAACGAACCGACCGCCGCGGCGATTGCCTACGGTCTCGACAACGGGGCCGAAGGCCTCTACGCGGTGTACGACCTCGGCGGCGGCACGTTCGACCTGTCGATCCTGAAGCTGACCAAGGGCGTGTTCGAAGTGCTGGCCGCGGGCGGCGATTCTGCGCTCGGCGGCGACGATTTCGACCATGCACTGTTCGATCACGTGCTCGCGCAGGCCGGCATCGATGCGAAGACGCTTGCGCCCGAGGACGTGCGCCTGCTGCTCGATCGCGTGCGCGTGCTGAAGGAAGCGCTGTCGTCCGCGCCGCAGGCGTCGCTCGACGTCACGCTGTCGGGTGGCGCACACCTCGTGCAGACCATCTCTCACGATACGTTCGCGTCGCTCGTCGAGCCGCTCGTGCAGCGCACGCTCACGCCGACCCGCAAGGCGCTGCGCGACGCGCAGGTGACGTCGGCCGACATCAAGGGCGTCGTGCTCGTCGGCGGCGCGACGCGCATGCCGGTGATCCGCGACGCAGTCGCGAAATATTTCGGCCAGCCGCCGCTCGTGAACCTCGATCCGGACCAGGTCGTCGCGCTCGGCGCGGCGATCCAGGCCGACCTGCTCGCAGGCAATCGCGGCACCGGCGACGACTGGCTCCTGCTCGACGTGATTCCGCTGTCGCTCGGTGTCGAGACGATGGGCGGCCTCGTCGAGAAGATCATTCCGCGCAACTCGACGATTCCGATCGCGCGCGCGCAGGAATTCACGACCTTCAAGGACGGCCAGACCGCGATGGCGATCCACGTCGTGCAAGGCGAGCGCGAGCTCGTCGCCGACTGCCGGTCGCTTGCGCGCTTCGAGCTGCGCGGCATCCCGCCGATGACGGCCGGCGCCGCACGCATTCGCGTGACCTACCAGGTCGACGCGGATGGCCTGCTGTCGGTGTTTGCCCGCGAGCAACTGTCGGGCGTCGAGGCTTCGGTCGTCGTGAAGCCGTCGTACGGTCTTGCCGACGACGACATCGCGAAGATGCTCGAGGACAGCTTCAAGACCGCCGAAATCGACATGCGCGCCCGCGCGCTGCGCGAAGCGCAGGTCGAGGCCGAGCGGATGCTCGAGGCGACACAGGCCGCGTTGGCGGCCGACAGCGAACTGCTCGACGCGAACGAGCGCACGCAAGTCGATGCGTTGGCCGCGGCGCTGCGCGCGGTCGCGCAAGGCGACGATACGAACGCAATCGAAGCGGCGACCAAGGCGCTGGCCGACGGCACCGACGAATTCGCGGCGCGCCGGATGGACAAGAGCATCAAGCGCGCGCTGTCGGGCCGCCGGCTCGACGAAATCTGAATACACGAACTGCGCATTGGCCGGCGACGGCCCGCGCGATAATGAACCGTGCGGCGCCTGGCGCCGCACCTTGACTGACGGAACGGACATGCCTCAACTGGTGGTGCTGCCTCACGTCGAACTGTGCCCGGATGGCGCAGTGATCGACGCGACGCCCGGCAAGAGTATCTGCGACAACCTGCTCGAACACGGGATCGAGATCGAGCATGCATGCGAGAAGTCGTGCGCGTGCACGACGTGCCACGTGGTGATCCGCGAAGGCTTCAACGATCTGACGCCGTCCGAGGAGGACGAGGACGATCTGCTGGACAAGGCGTGGGGCCTCGAGCCGACGTCGCGCCTGTCGTGCCAGGCAATCGTGAAGGAAGATTCGGACCTGGTGGTCGAGATTCCGAAGTACTCGATCAACCACGCGAAGGAAAACCACTGACAGGAACCGGAGGCAGGCGATGAAATGGACCGATTCGCGTGAAATAGCCATTGCGCTGGCGGACAAGCACCCGGACATCGACCCGCAGCGGATCAACTTCGTCGACTTGCGCCAGTGGGTGCTCGAGCTCGATGGCTTCAACGACGATCCGAAGCACTCCGGCGAGAAGATCCTCGAAGCGATCCAGGCCCACTGGATCGACGAATCGGACTTCGACGACGAAGACTGAATACCGCGTGCGCCGCAACGGCGCAGCCGGCCGGTAATGAAAAAACGGCTCGTGAGCAATCGCTCACGAGCCGTTTTCATTTTCAGGCCGGTTGCCCGCGTGCGTCACGCGGGCAGGAGGTCACGCGATCACGCGCCGACCAGCGACCCGTTCTCGATCCGCACACGCTGGCCCTGGCCGAACGGCGGCTGCTGGTTGTGGTACGTGAACGTGCGCGTCGCGCCACTCTCCATCTGGACTTGCACCTGGTAGTCGGTTTCCGCGCGCACCTGCTTCTCGACCTGGTTGCCGGCCAGGCCGCCACCCAGTGCGCCGATGATCGTCATCGCGGTGCGGCCGTTGCCGTGGCCGAACTGGTTGCCCAGCAGGCCGCCTGCCGCGGCGCCGCCGACCGCCCCGATGCCCGAGCTTTGGCCCGGCGTACGGATCGGCGTGACCGCGACGACCGTACCGCAGCTTTGGCAGTAGGTCTGCGCGGGTGCGGACGGTTGCTGGGCATATTGCGGCGGCTGCGGTGCCGTAGTGTGACGGCGATGCGGTGCGGCCGGACGCGGCGCCGGCTTCGGCT
>NZ_JAAGPG010000165.1:0-16048 GCF_017104665.1 Burkholderia sp. Se-20378
CCCGCACTCGGCCTCGCCGCGTTGCCGGCCGTGTCGCAACTGCCGGGCGCCGTCGACTCGGGCACGGCCGCGCTGCCGCAGCGCGTGCTGTCCGACACGCCGTTTCCCACTGCGCAGCATTTCGTGACGAGTGAGCTCGCCCGCACGATCGGCGAGCGCAACGATGCCGGCGAACGCAACGATCGCAGCCAGCAGCCGGGCCTGTTCGCGCCGCTCAGCGCGCATCGCAACGACATGCTCGGCTACGCGAACCTGTTCCAGTTCGCCGCCCCTGAAAACCAGCACGGGATGCGCGCGGGCGACATCGAGCTCACGCTGTCCGATACGCTGAACCGGCTCGACGTGCCGCCCGAAGTGCGCATCCAGCTCGGCGATCTCGTCAGCGGCAAGGTCGCGATGCGTGCCAGCGCGCAGCGCGGCGACTACTACCGCGTCGCGTTCGAATCGAACGACGGCACGCCGCGCCTCACCGCGCTCGAACTGCGCGTCGCCGGCCGCACGTTCGGCGCGATCTGGTTCCGCGCGCCGGGCGCCGAGCACGGCGCGTACTACGCGCTCGACGGCTCGCCGCTCGAAGCCGCCGCATTCACGATGCCGGTCAAGTGGACGCGCATCAGTTCGTTCTTCGGCGAGCGTATCCATCCGCTGTCGCAGGCGATGGCGTTCCACACGGGCGTCGATCTCGCCGCCCCCACCGGCACGCCCGTCGACGCAGCGGCCGACGGCGTCGTGTCGTTCGTCGGCACCGATCCGGGCGGCTACGGCCGTTATGTGATCGTCGATCACGCCGATGGTTACTCGACCTATTACGCACACCTGTCCGCGTTCGCGCACGGCCTCAAGACGGGCGAGACCGTGAAGCAGGGTCAGCGCATCGGTTCGGTCGGGATGACGGGCGCCGCGACGGGCCCGCATCTGCACTTCGAGGTGCGCGTCGCGAACAATCCGGTCGATCCGCTCGTCACGCTCGCGAGCGCGCAGACGGCGCTGTCCGACATGCAGCTCACCGCCTTCCGCCAGGAAGCGGCGCAATGGCGCTTCCGCCTCGCGTCGATCAATACGGCGCCGTTCGCGTTCGCGCAGAACGACGGGCCGCTGTGGGGCGATTTCGCGACCGATTCATCGACGCTGCGCGCAGTCTTCAATACGCATTACTCGGCGTCGTGACGCATCTGCCGCCTGCCGTTGCTCGACGAGCAGCGGCGCGCGCGGCAGGCTCTCTACCGTCCTTGCCGCTCTCCCTGGCCGCCGGGCCTGACCTGCCTGGCGCGCTATCCGCGGCACCCATTCACCGGCCACCGCCTCGCCGGCTATTCAAAACGGCCGAAGCGTGCCGTCACCGTGCGGGTTCCGTGAACTCGGCCGCCGCGTGCGCGGCGCGTTCCGCGCGCGGGCGCCGCGACAGCAGCCAGCGTGCCGCGCCGTCGAGCGACGTGCACAGCACCAGATAGATCAGCGCGACGAACAGGAAGATCGGCGCCGGATACACCATCAGCCGGTTGTTCACCTGCGTCGCGACGAACGACAGCTCCGGCACGCCGACGATATACGCGAGCGACGTATCCTTCACGAGCGCGACCCACTGGTTGACGAACGACGGCGTCATGATGCGGATCGCCTGCGGCAGCAGCACGTAGCGCACCGTCTGCCAGCGCGTGAGCCCGAGCGACAGCCCGGCCTGCCATTGCCCGTCACCGGCCGCGACGATGCCCGCATGCACCGCGTGCGCGAGATACGCACCGCCGATCAGCGCGAGCGCGCATACGACCGTCGCGAGCCCCGGCACGTCCATGTGCAGCAGCATCGGCATCAGGAAGTAGGTCCAGAAAATCAGCATCAGCACCGGAATCGCGCGGAAGAAGCCGATGAACGCGAGCAGCAGCACGCGTACCGGGCCGCGCGCGAGCGCCATCGCAACGCCGAGCGCGATGCCGAGCACGGCCGACGCGACGGCCGACGCGATCGCGAGCAGCAACGACAGCGCAGCACCGCCGAGCGGCCCTTCCGGGAACGCGCCGACCAGCAGGTACGGCAGATTGGCGAGCAGCAGCGAAAAATCCATCGTCAGCGCCCCGCTCCCAGTCGGTCGCGCCATTGCGTGGCGGCGTACGCGCCCGCCTCGATCGCGGCCACCGCCGCGACGTACAGCACGGTTGCCACGCCGAATGCGGCGAACGTCTTGAACGTCTCGGTCTCGACCTGCCGCGATGCATACGACAGCTCGGCCACGCCGATCGCCATCGCGAGCGACGAGTTCTTCACGAGATTCATGTATTGGCCGAACAGCGGCGGCAACGCGATACGCACCGCCTGCGGCAGCACCACATAACGCAGCGACTGCATCGGTGTGAGGCCGAGCGCGGCCGCCGCATCGTGCTGCGCGCGCCGCACGCCGCGCAGGCCGGCTTCACACTCTTCGGCGACGAATGCGGCCGTATAGGCGCTCAGCCCGACCCAGCCCGCCACGAATTCGAACGACGGCCATGCGAGCGTGAACGGGCCGATGCTCAACGCATGGCGTGCGTTCAGCCACGCGATCCACGTGTCGGGCAGCAACGACGCAACACCGAAATACCAGAACAGCAACTGCACGAGCAGCGGCGTGTTGCGGAACGTGACGACGTACGCGGCCGCCACCATGCGCGGCGCCGTGCCGCGCGCATGCCGCATGACCGCGAGCAGCAGTCCGCCGGCGGTCGCGACGACGGCCGACGCGGCCGCGAGGCCAAGCGTCAGCAGGAAGCCCTGCCAGAGCCAGGACAGATATTTGGGAGCCAACCCGAGCATGCTGTGTTGCGGGCGCGAAGCGCGCGATCGAAGGAAAACGAAAAGCGCCGCGCGGCCGATGCTTTGGCCGATCGCGGCGCGCGTGCGATGCGGATCAGGTCTTGTCGCCGATCCGGAAGATGCGCGTGAGCGGCGTCTTCGTCGTCGGCCCGAACCATGCGTCGTAGATCTGCACGGCGCGGCCGTTCGCCTCGAGCCCCTTCAGCGTGTCGTTGACGAAGCCGAGCAGGCGCGTCTCGCCCTTCGGCACGCCGACGCCCATGTAGTCGTTCGAGATCGTGAACGCCGGGATCTCGTAGTTCTGCTTGTCCGGCACGTTCGCGAGCAGCCCGATCAGCTTCGGGCCGTCCTGCGTGATCGCCTGCACGTTGCCGGCGCGCAGCGCGGCGAACGCGAACGGCGTGTCGTCATACGCGACGATCGTCGCCTTCGGGAATTTCTCGCGCAGCGTGATCTCGTTGGTCGTGCCCTTGTCGGCGCCGACGCGCAGCGCGTTCAATTGGTCGGCCGATTTCAGCACGCCTTTCTTCGCGAGAAACTGCTGGCCCGACGAGAAATACGGAATGCTGAAGTCGACCTGCTTCGCGCGCTCATCGGTGATCGTGAAGTTCGCGAGCACGAGATCGACCTTGCCCGACGTCAGGAACGGAATGCGGTTTGCCGGGTTGGTCGGCTGGAGCTGCAGCTTCACGCCGAGCTTGTCGGCGAGCGCCTTCGCATAGTCGACGTCGAGGCCGACGATGTGATTGCTTTTGCCGTCGACATAGCCGAACGGCGGGTTGCTGTCGAACGTTGCAACGCGCAGTACACCGGCCTTCTTGATGTCGTCGAGACGGTCCGCATGCGCGACAGTGCCTGCGGTAATGAGCGCGGCCCCGACGAGCCACGTAGCGAGCGTGTGGAATTTCATGAGCACGACCTGATTTGTTATGAAGGCCGCCGCGGATCGCGCGGCGGCCCGGTTCGAAGAACATCGCGACGGAGTGTGTCGTCGCGAAGCCGCTAACGTATCAGCGCGTGCGGCGAATCCGAACCAACAAATGGTGCTTTGCTCAGCGGGTTTCGTGATGAGGCGCGCGGGCCGCGGTTCGCATCATCACGGGAACGTAAACGTGAATTCCGCTGCCCCGTTCGCGTTTCCGGGCCTCAGCTCGCCATCCGCACCGGTTCGGATATACCGGGCACTGAGCGGGATCGTTGCCGTGTCGGCGTTGCGATGCATCGGGTAGGTCGGGGCCGTGCCCGGCTCGCCGTACGCAATTCGCTCGTTCGTATCCCGGTGCATCATCACGATGTTGAACCCGTGCGCAACCGACCGGCCGGCCGGCGCGCTCAACTGCAGCAATGTCTTGTCCGGATTCGGCTGTGCGGCCTTGTCGCGGAAACTGATCGACGGCTTGGCCATGACCGCGCATTGGCTGAGCGTGATATCGAAACTGACCGGCTCCGACATCGCGTTCAACGACGGGAACCTGTCGATCGCGACATTCCCGAGCGTGACCGGCTTGATCCAGTTCGACTGGATCTCGCAGCGGTTCGGCACCTGGACCTCGCACTCGCTGCCGATGCAGACGTTGCCGGCGCCGGCAAAGGCGATAGCCTGTGCGCACAAGGGCGTCTGTTGAGGCACCGTCACGGTGCCGCCCACCGACGCGGCGCCTTTCGGCAAGTCGATCGCATAAACCTCGACGGTCGGATTGCCCGGCAGGTTCTTGACGACCAGCTTGCCTTGCGGCAACTGCGAGACAGGCTTGTCGAGCACGAGAAACTGCCGGAAGATCATCATCTGCGCGTCGGCACCGCCTTGGTTCGCGCGACCGAGATTGTGCTTCACGGTCACCATCGGCAGCGAACCTTGCAGCAGGGTATTCTCGTCGCCGTCGCCAGATACGCCTGCCCACTTGAAGCCGATACCGTTGACGTCTGTCTTCGCGACACCGTTCGTGACAATAGAGCCCGTTTTCCAATGCCCGGCCCCCACCAGTTCGTGCTCTCCCGACGCAACGCCGTATTTGAACGAAACGACGAGCGAAACGGAGCGTCGGTACAGGATCGCGCCGACCGGTGTCGCACTCGTCAACGGCGTAATCATCTTCCAGGTTGACGCATCGATGTTGCTGAACGAGCAATCCAGTGCCGTCGCACCACCGACGCCCTGCGCCATCGCGGGTGTACCGAATGCCAGGACCAGGTGCCCGGCCATCGCAAGGCGACGCACAGCCCGGCCGATTCGCCCGGGCCTGCGCCATTGATTCGTCTTCATGCTGCCTCCCGTTGCATCGGCGGCGGGCGCCGGTCATGCGCGCCCGCCGCCTGCTGCATTACTCGATCACACCGAGATTGAGACCGGCAATCTTCTGCAGCCCGGCCTCGCCTGACGCGATGCTGTTGCGGAAGGTGCCCCGGTTGATGCCGACAAGACCGCCCAAGGTCTGGTACGACGACACGTTGATCCGCCCGCTCGCGGCCGAGCGTTCGACGAGCCCTGCGTTCAGGCCGATCAGGCCGCCCAGCGTCGCGTAACAGCCGGCGCCGACCGTCCCCGACGCAGACGCGTCGCGCACCGTGCCGAGGTTTTCGCCGGCAAACCCACCCACCGTGCTCGACGAGCCGCCCGTCACGTTACCGGTTGCCGACGCGGTGTCGATCGTGCCGAACGTCGTGTTGGCGCCGGCGAAGCCCCCCACCGACGCACCGACCCCACCGTACACGTCGCCGCTCGCATCGACGTTGGTCAGTTCGGCCGCGTTGCTGCCGACAAAACCGCCCGTCTTGCTGTAGTTGCCACCGCGCGTCGTGCCGCGTGCGACCGAATGTGCAATCCGGCCGCCGAGATGGCTGCCGACAAAGCCGCCATTGGCGCCCTGCCCACCTGTGACCGCGCCATGCGCTTCTGCCATGTCGATTGCTGCATCCGCGCCCAGGTTGATGCCGACGAAACCGCCGGTCGAGCCGGTCGAGTCGCTCGTGACGGCACCCAACGCCTTGCCGTCGGTCACTTGACCCTGGTTCAGCCCGACGAAGCCGCCAATCGCTTGCGCATATCGGCCATCCACGACCCCGCTCGCACTCGAGCCGGTGATCTTGCCGGTATTGCTCCCGACGAAACCGCCTGCCGAGCCGCCCGATCCGCCCGTCACGCGCCCCAGCGCCGCTCCGTCGACAATCGTTCCGAGCAGGTTCGCGCCCACGAACCCACCGACGTTCACGCCGGCGATACCGGCACCCGACGTCGTGCCGCGACTTGTCGACCTCAGGATCTTGCCGCCCCGGTTCATGCCGACGAGGCCGCCGATCGATGCCAGGTTCGACGCGCCACCGGTGACGGTAGCGTTGGACTCGCTGTCCGACACGACGCCTGCGTCCATCCTATCGATGCGGTTTTCGCCGACCAGACCGCCAACGGCGTACGACATTCCATTGCCCGCCACCGATCCGGCAAACGACGATTGGGACAGCTCGCCGCTATTGATGCCGACCAGCCCACCCAGCGCATTGCTGCGGCTGGCGCCTGCACTCACCTGCATGCCCGTCGCAGTAACGTTCGTGATCTTGCCGGCGTTTTCGCCCACCAGCCCGCCGATGGCCACCGGACCGACACCGGACGCGGCACTGACGCGCAACGACGCCAGTTTGAGGTTGGCGAGCGTGCCGGTGTTGCGGCCGAACAGCCCTGCATACGGATCGCTGCTCGTGATGATGAGGTTGCTGATCGTGTTGCCGAGGCCATCGAACACGCCGGAGAACGACGCGCCCGAACCGATGGTCTTGAACGTGGTGCAGGAATACCAGGAACAGGAACCGGAGATGGCGTTTCCGAGTACGTACAGCCCGCCGAGATTCGTATTGACGCCCTGCAACTGCTGCAGGTTCTGGATCACGGTATAGCGATAGCCGTTCGACTCGAAGCCGGCCCCCGCTCCCGACAGCGTCACGGCCGCGCCGCCCGCGAGCGAATGCGTGACGCCATAGTCGAGCGTCAGCAGCGCGTTCGCGCCGGTCAGCGCGATCGGCGCAGCGATCCGCACGCTGTTCTTCGCGTCGATGCTCACGCGCGCGTTCGCACCCGTTGCGCGCAGCGCGCCGTTGACGGACACGTCGCCGTGCCGGCTGGCCAGTGCCAACCGGTTGCCGCTGGCCCAGGTCACCGGCCCGTCGACCGATACCGCGCCGCGTTCGGCAACCAGTTCGACATCGGTCGTCGCGAGGTTGCGCGACAGCGTATCGGCCACGATCGTACCCGGCTGGTTCGCACCCGCCTTGACCGACACGTCGGACGACGCGATGCGCCAGGTGCCGCCGCGCCCGTTGGTCGCACGCGTATCGACCATCGTACCGAGCGCCACCTTCACGTCGGCGCCACGGGTGTCGACCGTCCCGCCATTGCCCGGCATCGTCGCGCTTGCGTTCAGCGTGCCTGCGACATTGACGGTGCCGGCGTCGTGACCGTCCAGCGAGATCCGGCCGGCGACGTTCCTGAGCGTGCGCGCCTCGATGGTGCCCTGGTTGTTGACCACCGTGCGCAACAGCGTATCGGCGGTCTTCGCGCTCATCAGCACCTGTCCGCCATCGGCCTTCAGCAGCTGTTCGTTGCTGACCAGCGCGTTGATGGCGCCCTGGTCGATCCGTACGCTCAGCAGCTTGCTGCCGTCGAAGTTCAGTGTGGCGTCGCTGCCCGCTCCCAGCGCGACGGTGCCCATCTGCGCCTGGACGATACCCCTGTTGATGACTTTCGCGCCGAGCAGCGCGATCGCGCCGCCTTCGCTGGCAACGAGATTGCCGAGGTTTTGCACTTCGCTCGGAGACTGACCGGAGAACCGGAAGCGGCCGGATTCGAAGTCGTCGTTCTTGATGTCCAGCGTCGTCGCCACCAAGCCGCCGACATTGACCTGCGCGCTCTTGCCGAACAGGACGCCGTTCGGATTGACGAGGAACACGCGACCGTTCGCGTCGATATTGCCGTGGATCGAGCTGCCGTCCTGACCCATCACCCGGTTCAGCGCGATCGACGTCACGGACGGCTGGTTGAACGTGACGCGCTGCCCCTTGTCGATGTCGAACGTCTGCCAGTTCGTCACCAGCTTGTCGCTATGCTGGTTGATCGACATCTGCTGCCCGTTGTCGTAGCGAAGAATGTCGGCTTTCCCGGACACAATGTTCTCACCCGTCGGCAGCGCCTGGACGGACGTCGCCGCGCCGCCCGCGAGCAACGCCAGCACCGCGACGACACGCGCGCGCGTCGCCGACTTGCCGTGCCGGCGCACCCGTTCGCCGGCCACCTGCCAAACGCCCTGCCCGGCGTTCCATACCAAAGCGTATGTCTTGTTCATTCTCGTTTTCCTTGTTGTGGTTGAGACCCTGTCGATTCCCCGACAGGACGGGTACTGCAACTCCTGGCACGCCGCGGCACCGGCACATGGCGCCGCGTGCCGCCGCGCCGCTACGGCCCCAGCTGCGCCCGGTATTCCTGAGATGCCCCGCTGTCGTCGACCGCGTCGAACACGATCTCGCCCGATCGCACGCCGATCGGCATATCGATCGGGACGCGAACCTGGCTGAACGGCGCGATCTCCGCCGCCCCGCTGGCCAGCGCGACCGGCTCGCCGTGCAGCAGCACGCGCGTCAGCGTCACGTAGTACGGGGTGGGATTCGTGGCGACGATCGATGGGGAGTCCTGCCGGTCCATGCGCGCCCAGGTCAGCGCGTTCGGCGCCTGATCCGGATCGCCGGCCAGGGCGGTCGGCCGATACAGAATCTTCATGCGCAACCGGTACGCGATGCGCAACGTGTTGTCGCTTGCCGGTGCGGCCGGTGGCACTTCGAGCAGGTTGATCCAGAAGCAGGATTCCCGATCCACCGGCAAGTCGGCTCCGATGGACTGCACGCGGATCGCCAGCGACTGCGCCGGATCGAGTCGCGCGAGCGGCGGCGAAACGACGAACGGCACGCGCAGGCGATCGGGATCGGCATTCGCGTCACCCACGTCGAGCCATGCCTGAACCAGGATCGGCGCGGCGCCACCGTTGCGCGCGACGATCGTCAGCGCACGGGCATCGCCGGGATAGACGAAGCGGGTTCCGACCACGGACAGCGCCGCGTGCCCGTTGACTGCGCCGACGCTCACCGCGCAAGCCACCACCGCCGCACGCACGATGCGGACAAAATCGGCCCCGCGACCTGTACGGCGCGGCGGCAGGGACGCCGCAAGTGCGGAACGGACATCGAGAACGCGCATGGAACTATCGCTCCACGCGCTGGCCGCGCGCCGTCGCCGCGACAGGCGCAATCGCAGGAAGTGCGCGGCAGACACGCGTCAGCGTCACGTAGCCGCGGGCGGTACGTTCCTGCGCCGGCACCGCATAGTCGATCACGCACCGCTGATCGGCACGCGTGCCCCATTCGACACGGATCTGCCCGTCGTCGTCGGCACTGCGCACCAGCAGGCGGCTACCCTGCCCGACCGCGCCCAGCATGGTGCCGGTGCGTGCGTCGAGCGCACGCGCCGCGAACGGCAGTGGCCGGCCGTCGTCGGTCTGCGCGTCAATCAGCAGCGCCCGCGCCCTCTGCGTGTCGTACGACAGCAGGACGACCGAGCCCGAGCGGGGCGCGACGCTACGCGATACCGTCTTGAGTTCGACATCGTCGGGGATATCCTTCGGATCGATGTCGATCTTGTTGAGCTGATACGGCGTGAGGCTCGGTACGATCGCGTAGCCGAACCGGTCGACGCGCGCGTTCGAGTTACCCACCAGGGCGCCGCGCGCGTGCGGCGCGCGCACGACGCCGATCGTCTCGCTCAAGGTGGGCGCCGGCGTCAGGCCGCCCGGGTGCAGCACCAGGCCGCCCGTCGCGTTCGCGGACGCCTGCTGGTAGTCGCTTCCCAGGCCGACGTTCGCCGACAGCGACACGGCCGGCAATTGATAGCCGACGCCGAAACTGCCCGACGGCGCCCGGTTGTTGCCGTCGTAGCTCGACGACAACGAGTACGATCCTGCGCTTTGCTCGCCGAAGCGGCCGGCCAGGCTCGCGGTGGCACTGGTACCGGCACGGGTGTCATGCGTCATGAGCGTGCTGAAGATCGGCGCGCGCCGCGCGTTGCGTCCCAACGGAATCGAAACGTTCAGGCTCACGAGCGTGCTGCCCGCCCCGCCGCCGAACGACGGTTTCCGAGCAGACAGGTTGCGCACGCGCTGCACCGACGCGGTCAGCGTCGCATCGCGCCATTGCGTGCTGTAGCCGAGCGTGAAGCTGAGCGACTGCCCGCCTCCCGCCCAATAGCTGAGCGCCGATCCGTTCGCATAGACGCTCCCCGACCTCCCGATCTGCTGACTCACGTTGAGATCGACCCGATTGCGCAGCCGCGCAAACGAAGCGGTTGCCGCGCCTTGGTCGTCCCGGCCGTTCAACAGCAACGCGTCGCGCAGGCCGAGATAGCCTTTCGTCGAGTAGCGATACGCGAGCAGCGAAAAATTCGTGCCGCTGTTCGGCAGGTTCTTGCTGTACGACACGCGAATGCTCGAGCCGGTCAAGCGCTCACTGCCCGGCGGCTGGGTCCGCGCGATCGTGACGTCGGCCGCAAAGCCGCCGATCGACGTATTGAGCCCCACCCCCATCAGTACCGACTGGTAACGGTTCGCAAACGCGGCGCCGCCGTATGCCGTCAGCGCATTGCTGACGCCGCGCTGCACCGTGAACTGGCCGACGTACTGCGTGCCGATGCCGCCGCCGACGTCGATCGCCCGTCCCGCCATCGCGCTGAACCGCGTGCTGCCGGGACGCAGTAATTGGACCGCAGTCGCGAACGGCACCACGAAGCTGCGTGTTTCGCCGTTGGCTTCAGTCACCGTCACGTTCAGGTCGCCGCCGTAGCTCATCGCCTGCAGGTTGTCGATCGCGAACGGCCCCGGCGCGACGGTCGTCTCGTGAACGAGATAGCCGCGCTGGTAGATCGCCACTTTGGCATTCGACTGTGCGACGCCACGTACGACCGGCGCGTAGTAGCGCTGTTCATCGGGCAGCATCCGGTCGTCGCTGGCGATCTGCACGCCGCGGAACGACACGGCGTCGAACAGCATCCCGCTCGTCGAGCTCTCGCCGGCCAGCAACTGCGCGTGCCAGTCGGGCAGATCGGTTTGCGCATAGACGTAGCCGCGCTGATAACGGGCGCCGCCGCGTTGCGTCCAGGTAAGGTTGCCGTTGTGGCGAATCCGGAATCGCCCGGCGCTGGCCGCCATCGAGAGGCCCGTGTAGAGCTGCGAGGATTCGTAGCCGCCCGAACGCGTCGTGAACACGCTGGCGTTGTAGTTCAACCACGCGGCCGGTACACCGTTCGTCCAGTTGGCCGGATCGACGTAGGTACTCTGACCGGCGTAACGCATGTAGAACCGGGGAACCGTCAGATACAGTTTCTGCTCGGCTGCATCGAACGACAGTGCGGCGCCGGGTACATACCGTGAAACCGCCTCGCAGATCAGCCCTTCAGGCACCGGATTCGGAGGCTGGCTGCCGTCCTGCCCCCGCGCGCTCCGGTCGAGATCGACACCCGCCCGCTGCAGCAGTAACCGGTCGTAGCAAGGCAGCACGTCATCACGCGCGTCGCGATGAAATGTGATGTCCTCCATGCCGCGCCACTGCCCGTTGACGATCAGCTCCACTCGATGCAGCCCCGGCTCGACGGCGTTCGGACGCTCGAACGGCGTCGTGTCGATCGGCTCGCTGCGAGGGCCATGCATCAGCATCGAGTCATCGAAATGTGTCTTGCCGGCCGCCGGCGAACCGTCCGCGTTCTCGCTGCGCTTGTCGTCCCGCACCACCGCGACGGCCGTATCCGCGACGGCGTTTTCACCCGACGTCATCGCGATCGACGCAAATACCGATGCGACCGCCATCAGACAAGGCCGCTGCGGTAGTCGCAGGGGGCACTCCGATACGCATGAAGAATGGAAACCTGCTGAACTGCGCATGTGGATACAGTTATTTCGCACACTGATCCAATACATCGGGATCGGCATGCTGGGTGATGCCTTCTGGATGGATGTGTTGCGTGAAAAAACTGCTCAGTCGGTCAGTTTTTTGGTTATCGTGCTGCGTCCGCCGTAATCGTCGATGGTCATATAGCGCACGACCCTCGTGCGATGCGACTGCGTGAAGACACCCGGCAGCGGAAAGCGTTGGGTACCGAACGGCGCGACCATCCCGCCACCCGCCTCCACGAAGGTGCCGCCGACCTCGGCCTCGACCATCCCGAACGACACGTAGTACGGCGTCGGGTTCGACACCTCGAGCGTGATCCGTCGTCCGCCCGCGCGCTGCGCATCGGCAGACGCGCTCCAGACCAGCGCGTCCTGCGCCGTATCGACGTCGTTCTCGAGCGCCGAGGGCCGGTAGAACAATTTGATGCGGGTTCTGAACGCGAAGCGCAACTGGTTGTCCGCATCTTGCTGCACCGTCGGCACCTCGAGCACATTCAGCCAGAATACCGATTCTCGGTCGGACGGCAGCGACGCCTGCATGTTGGTGATGCGCAACACCGCGCCCCGCCCCGCTTCGACACGCACCAGGGTCGGTGCAACGACAAACGGCGTGCGCATCTGCTCGGGCGGAACGTCGGCGCGACCGTCGTCGATCCAGCTCTGCGCGAGGACCGGTTGCGTGCCGGAATTTTCCATTCGGACCGTCACGTCGCGAGCACGCTCGGGAAAGATCACCCGGGTACCGTTCAACAGCAGGGCTGCCTGCGCCAGCGTGGCGCAGGCAGCCCATGCCACGACACCGGCCACGACGCCTGGATAAGGAATCCGAATTGACAATGTCATGACGTGTAACGCGAATGGGACTGATCAGTGGTAAGCGAGCACGTACCGGATGAACGAGTTACCGGAACCGGCCTTGATGCCAGCCGGCAAGGCCGTCGATACGTATGCCGCCTTGTAGGTCAGGGTCGCGGTGTTGTTCTCGACGGTCGCAATCTGCGGGTCGGTCTGCGGCGTGCCGAGCATGATCTTGCCGTTCTTGGTGTTACCCGCGTCCTTGATCTGGATTTCGATGCCCTCCGCCGGCTTGGTGCCGATGAGCTTCAGGTTGCCGGTCGACGGGTTGATGTTGACCGACACCGGATCGAACTCCATCACGACCTTCGTGCCGTTGGCACAGCCTGTATTGCCGCCAATCTTTACACTGAACTGGACTTCATTCGACGTCTTGCCGATCGCATCGAACATGGCCGGGTCAACGCGGTCGCCAAGTTGCACCTCTTGCCGATTGCTGGAGCCAGGCGCCTGGCCGTTGACGTTGCAGGTGACGTCGGAGATGCTGCCGTAGAAGGCCAGCTCACCGTCAAATGCATTGGCAATCGACGGCACCGTCGCCACGCTCGCCAGGCCCGCCACGACGCAGCCTCGAAGCAAGTTCATTTTCATGTTTCAAATTCCTATCTAAATGGATGTTCGTTCCCGGAACAGCCCGATCGGCTCGGAAACTTCCGGAGGGGCTTGGTTTCTCGAAGCGCAGATCGCATCGCGCCATCTCGAATACATGAAATATGCATTCAAGAAAACGACGACATCGCCATTCTATTTTTCGTCTCCGCCTTATCAAATAGTACGAGTAAGAAATGTGGATATCATTTATCCATTCGTTATATTGGCTTGCAGCAGCAACTGTGCTAGCCCGCAAAACACAACACCCCACTCCGTACAGCAAGCCGATCCCGAACAGCATGGCCGCTCGACGATTCCCATCAATTCGATTAAAACTCTATAAACAATCAACTAAATATATTCAAAAATCCATTAAAAGACATGTCGGCATCAAAAAATTAGGAATTTTACGAACCAAATAACTACTCGCATAGGACAAGTCAAATCAACACTGCATTCACGACTTTCACGCCGACTTAGCGGCGCATGTGCGCAAATCGGCATGCCGTCAAAATATTCGACATTCACTTCTCGGTGCGACGTCGCATTTCACTGAGGGCGCGTACAGGCCGACCGCACGTGAACCGGCTGCATGCAGCGCTGCCAGCGGCAGGAACAAGTTCGTCTGGAAGCGACGCGGCTCGCCGCTTCGCGAATGGATGCGCGTTGCCGCGCCGGCGCAGAACGCGGCAATACGCCGCGCTCTGCCCCTGCATCACCCGGCGAGCGCGGTCGCCGCCTCGTCGATCAGCTCCGCGACCGCCACCGGTTTCGACGCGAGCGACGCATGGCTCGCATCGAGCGTGATGACCTTGCGCGCGTCCATCCGCGCCGACATTCGCTGCTGGTTTTCCGGCGCGATCATCCGGTCTTGGCTCGAGATCTGATACCACGACGGTTTCACGCGCCATGCGGGCGCGTGGATGGTGTCCGCGAAGGTGCTCGCCACCGGCGCCTTCTGCGTGACGGCCATCACGAGCGCTTCATCTGACGAAAGGTCCTGGCAGAAGCTCTCGTGGAATTTGTCGGGCTTGATCCACAGATAGCCGTCGCTGTCGGGGGCGAGATTCGGTGCGGCCGCCGGCAGGTGTTCCTGCGTGATCCCGCCGGGGCTTTCGCCGGCGTCCGGCGCGAACGCGGCAATGAACACGAGGCCCGCGACGTTCGGCAGGTTGCCGGCCTCGCTGATCACCGCACCGCCGTACGAATGGCCGACCAGCAGCACGGGGCCCGCCTGCTGCGCGACCATCCTGCGCGTGCGTTCGGCGTCGTCGGCAAGCGAAGTCAGCGGCAATTCGACCGCATGCAGTGACGCATGGCCCCTGCGCGCGAGTTCGACGATCACTTTTGCCCAGTGCGCGGCGCCGCCCCAGAAGCCGTGCACGAGCACGATCGTGGGTTTGCTCATCATGACTCTCCTTGACGTGGCATGTCATCGAACCGTCACTGGCCCGGCCGATCCGGACCGTCGCGCGGACATGCAGCAACCAGCATAGGCGAGCCGCCGCGCGCGACCAACCCCGCCGGGGCCGGCGTGCGACGCAGCGCACCAAAAAAGACGCCCGCTGCAAGCAGCGGGCGCGAATCCCAGTCAAGGAGGTGTCACACGAACTACAGGCCCAGATTAAGGAATTCGCCCGTCATGGACAACGAATCGATTTCCATATCGATATGACGGGACACGCTCACGCCGGCACCTCGCGGGTCGAGCAGTGGATGCCGCCGCCGCCCGACGCGATGCCGAGGATGTCGACCTGCACGATCGCCCGGTTCCCCGCATACGGCCGGATCGCGGCGACCGCGGCCGCGTCGGCCGCCGCGTCGTTGAACTTCGGCATGACGATCGCACCGTTGCACGTGTAGAAATTGATGTAGCCGGCCGCGAAATTCGTCATCTGCCGGTCGTTCAGGCTCGTGCCGGCCGACGTGCCGAAATTGACCGGCGGCACCAGTTCGACGAGCTTCAGCGGCCGGCCGCTCGCATCGGTCTGGCCCGCGAGCCGTTGCCGGTTGGCGTCCGTCAACGCGCGCTCGCCGGTCGAATTCGACGCGTCGTAACAGCACGCGACCACGCCGGGTGCGAGAAAGCGCGCGTAGAAGTCGACGTGCCCGTTCGTGATGTCGGTCTCGCCGGCCGGCGTCGCCGCGCCGCCGGCACCGCCCACGCCGCTGCTGCGCGGATAGGTTGCCGTACCCGGCAGCCAGATGATCTTCCGCACGCCGAGCGTGCGCTGCAGTTCGGCGAGCACCGTGTCTTTCGCCGTCGGCAGCAGCGTCGCATTCGCGATCACGCCGTTCGGGATGTCGAACAGTTGCGGATTCCGGTTCACGTGCAGCACGGACGATTCGGTGAGGATCGCCGTCGCGTCGCCGTCGAATTCGATCGCGCCGCCTTCGAGCGTCAACGTGCTGCGGATCAGGTTCGCGCCTTTCCGCTGCGCCATCCAGCCCGCCACCGCGTTGTCGCGCCCGAACGGCTGGAAGAACTTGCCCGCCTTCGACCGGTTGCTCGCGGCCGCGACTTCCGGCGGGACCGTCGCGCCGGGGCTCATGCCGGCGCCGTCGGTGTTCGCGTTGCCCCAGCCGTTGAAATTGAAGCCGACCGCATTCAGCGCATTGTTGTTCGTCGTATCCCTGACGAACAGGCACCCGGTGTCGCGCACCCAGAAATCGTTGAAGCCGTCGGCGAGCGGCACGAGGTTGATCCCGCCCGCGCCCGCGGCGCGTGCCGCGTAGCGCGCATGCAGGTCGGGGTTCGCGACGCTCGCGGTCGCGAGCAGCGCGCGGGCCGCGTCGAGATCGGCCGGCAGCACCAGCATGTCGACCGGTTCGGTTGCGCCGAT
>NZ_JAAGPG010000166.1:0-16273 GCF_017104665.1 Burkholderia sp. Se-20378
GGCCGGCGGCCGCGCGATTGCGCTCGCGGCCGACCTGTCGAACGCGGCCGAGCGCGATGCACTCGTCGGGCGCGCGGCGCAAGCCGCCGGCGGCCTCGACATCCTCGTCAACAACGCGGGCGTGGCCGACTACGCGTGCGTCGACGCGATGCCGATGACGATGTTCGACACGACGATCGAACACTATCTGCGGATTCCGTTCGCGCTGGCGCAGGCCGCGATCCCGCTGATGCGCGCACGCGGCGCCGGCTGGATCGTGAACGTCGGCTCGGTGACGGCGCTGCCGCCGCTGCGGCCGTTCGACGATTTCTCGCGGGTGGGCGGCGCGACCGTCTATGCGGCGGTGAAGGCGGCGCTGTCGCGATTCACGCAGGGGCTCGCGGCCGAACTCGAAGCCGACGGCATCGCGGTGAATCTCGTCGCGCCGAGCACGGCGATCCGCACGCCGGGCGCCGCGCGCTACATCCCCGAAGGCTATCCGACCGAGGACGTCGCGTATCTCGCCGAAACCGCGCTCGCGCTGTGCCGCCTGCCGGCGCGCGAACGCACGGGCCTCGTCACGCACAGCCTGCATTTCCCGCTCGCGCAGCAGCTCGCGGTGCGTTCGCTGGACGGCCGCACGGCACTGCCGCCGCCGGTGATTCCCGCGTATGCGCATCCCCACATCGACCCGACAGGACTTTGATTGATATGACGAACTCGATTCGCTTCGACGGCGGCACCGCCGTGATCACCGGCGCGGCCAGCGGCATCGGCAGCGGGCTCGCGCGGCACGCCGCCGGGCTCGGCATGCGCGTCGTGCTGGCCGATCTCGACCCGGCGAAGCTCGACGCGTTCGCCGCGACGCTCGACACCGACGTGCTGTGCGTGCCGACCGACGTCAGCCGGCCGGAAGCCGTCGATGCACTGGCGGAAGCGGCTTGGCAGCGTTTCGGCGGCGTCGACCTGCTGTTCAACAACGCGGGCGTGATGGCAACCGGCTTCAGCTGGGAAATCACGCCGGAACGCTTCGAGCGCAGCTTCGCGATCAACGTGCACGGCGTGCTGAACGGCATCCGCAGCTTCGTGCCGCGGATGCTCGAGCGCAACGTGCCGGCGCGCGTCGTGAATACCGCGTCGGTCGGCGGATTCCTGCCGAGCCCACTGATGTCGCCTTACTCGGCGACGAAATTCGCGGTGGTCGCGCTGACGGAATCGCTGTACGGAGAACTGAAGATGTTGGGCGCGCCGGTCGGCGCGTCGTTGCTGGCGCCGGGCCCCGTGCACAGCAGCATCTTCAACGACCCGTTCGGCGATGCGCACGACCGGCCCGAGGTGCGCGGTTTCGTCGACACGATGCGCTCGATGCTGAACGCGCACGGACTCACGCCCGACGCGTTCGCCGCGCGGGTGTTCGACGGCATCCGTGAAGGGCGCTACTGGCTGATTCCGCAACCGGAGACGATCGACGGCGCGCTGCAGCGGCGCACCGACGACATCCTCGCTTCACGCGATCCGTCGCTGCCGTCGTTCTGAGGGCCGGGCGGGGCAGCCGCGCCCGGCGTGCGCCGTCACATGTGCGCGCCGGCGTGCGTGCGGCCGCTCGGGTCGCCGCCGCGATCGGGTGGCGTATTGTTCTGATCGATCTTCGCGAGCACGAAGCCGGTGTGCGGCAATGCGCCGGGCGAGCGGTGCGTCGCCGGTGCGATGGCGTCGTGCGGCGACGCGGCGGGGAAACCGGATGACGTCACGCCCGGTTGAGCGAACGCCGAAAGGGAAGCAGCCGCCAGGGCGGCGGCGACGATCGCGTGCGATTTCATGGTGGCTCCTTCACGACTGACTACGGGACAACGTAATCAGTCTAGGGCGCGAAACTTAACGCGACGTGAAGGATGCGTGCGGCGCGGATGACGAAGTATTCATGCGCGCCGCGGCGTTCATGCCGGCGCCGACACCAGCGCGCAGAAGTTCTCGAGATCGACGTTGCCGCCGCTGATCACCACGCCCACGCGCTTGCCTTGCAGCGCGTCCTTCATCCGTCGCACGGCGGCGAACGACAGGCAGCCGGTCGGCTCGACCACAATCTTCATACGAGTGGCGAAGAAGCGCATGCAGTCGACCAGTTCCGCGTCCGTCGCGGTCAGGATGTCGTCGACGTCGCGGCGGATGATCGGGAACGTCAGGTTGCCGAGGTGCTGCGTCTGCGCACCGTCGGCGATCGTGCGCGGCGTGTCGATATGCACGATCGCGCCGGAGCGGAACGATTGCTGGCCGTCGTTGCCGGCTTCCGGCTCGACGCCATACAGCGTCGCGTGCGGCGACAGCGCGCGCGTGGCGAGCGCGGTGCCCGACAGCAGCCCGCCGCCGCCGAGCGGCGCGAATACCGCGTCGAGCGGGCCGACTTCGTCGAACAGTTCCTTGGCCGCCGTACCCTGGCCGGCGATCACGTCCGGATGGTCGTAGGGCGGGATCAGCGTGAGCCCGTGCTGCGCCGCGAGATCGCGCCCGATCTGTTCGCGATCCTCGGTGTAGCGGTCGTAGGTCACGACCTTGCCGCCATAGCCGCGCGTCGCGGCCATCTTCGCGGCCGGCGCATCCTGCGGCATTACGATCGTCGCGGGAATGCCGAGCATGCGCGCCGACAGCGCGATCGCCTGCGCATGGTTGCCGGACGAGAATGCGACGACGCCATTGCGGCGCTGCTCCGCGTCGAAACGCGACAGCGCGTTGAACGCGCCGCGGAACTTGAACGCGCCCATGCGCTGCAGGTTCTCGCACTTGAAGAACACCTGCGCGCCGAGTGCTTCGTCGATCGTCCGCGACGTCATCACCGGCGTGCGGTGAGCATGGCCTTCGAGCCGGGCCGCGGCAGCGGCCACGTCGTCGTACGTGGGGAGAGTCGGAGAGTTCATGGGGTGCCCGGTGGTCGTAAGAATCGGTCAGCAGGAAAGCAGCGCGTGCCACGCGCTTGCGTCATTTCGCATCGTTGTAGACGGTCGCGCGCGAGACGCCGAGGTGCTGCGACACGATCTCCATCGCGCGGCGCACTTCGAGGAAACCGTCGGCCTTCAGCGTCTGCATCAGCTCGCGGCGCTGGTCGGTCTTCAGTTCGCGCGGCGTCGTCGCGAGGCGCATCGCGAATGCGTCGATGCGTTGCCGGATCGCATCCGCGCCGGCCGGGTCGAGCGTTTCCGCGACGGCTTCGCCGTCCGTGCTGCAGAACTGGTTCAGCATGCCCTGGAAGCCGCGGAACAGCGTGACGTCGGCATTCAGGCACAGCGCGGCCACATAGCGGCCGGTCGAATCCTTGATGCCGATCGACGTGCTTTTCGCGGTGCGGCCGTCGGCGAAGCGGTTCGGGTAGTTTGCGAGCACGGGCGGAAAATCGTCGTCCGCGATGCGGGCGAGGCCGAGCTCGGTCGCGGGATCGCCGACTGCGCGCCCCGACAGGTTGTTGTGGATCGCGAGGATCGCGTGCTTCGGCGTGCGCAGATCGTGAACCACGACCTCGGTGAACGGCGCGAACATCGCGCCGAGCCCTTCGGCAATGCGCTGCACCTGTTCGATCAGCGAGGCCTGCTCGGACAGCACAAGTTTCCGGGTGGTGGTCATGAGGGTTTCGCGGTCAGGTTTCGGATCGATGCGACGGCTTCGGGAAAGGGGCGGCCGGCGTGTTACTCGCCGTCCGCCGCTTCCGGCCGCGTGATGTCGGCGAGCAGCGGCTGCGCGATCCGCACATAGTCGGCCGCGTCGAGCACGACGGAGCGGTCGAGCCGGCCCGCGTTGAAAGCGATCTCGGTGTTGCGTTCGACCAGCGCGGGATCGACGACGAGCGTCACGCCGGGGTCGAACACGAACGGCGGCACCGCGCCCATCACGCAGCGCGTGACGGCGGCCGCGAGGTCGGGCGACGCGAGGGTGGCCTTGCGGCGGCCCACCGCATCGGCGACCTTGCGGAAATCGATCTTCAGGTGACCGGGAATCACCGCGAGCGCGGTGGTGTTGCCGCCATCCTTGAACGTGCACAGCATCGCCTTCGCGCCCTGTTCGGGGCGTGTGCCGCGCAGCGCGGCGATCGCGTCGGATTTCCCTTCGGCCGGATGCTCCAGCACGCGGAACCGCGCGCCGGACGTGTTCAGCAGATCGCAAAGCGTATCGAAAACGGGGTAGTCGCTCATGTCGCTCCGGGCAAGTGGGGCCGGGGAATCGGGGCGCGCTCGGATTCGAATGCTTCAGCGTGCCGGTCGATGGAATGTCCAATTATAGACGTTTTGTCACGAGCGTGGCAAAGGAGCCGGAGAGCGGGGCGTGGAGGGCGTTGCCGGCCGACAGGAGAGGGAATGATGCGCACCGTCGGGCGGGGGAATTGCCGGTGCTCGGTGGGTGGGGCGCCGCGGCTCGCCATGCGTGGGTCATAGCATAGCGAACTGCGAACTCAAGGCGTTGATGCTCGACGGTGGGCCTGCCGGCGACGGATGCGACGAGGCGGTACGGTGATCGCCACGTGAATGCGCCGCCGGCGTCACACCACCGGCTGCGACGGGAACGCGCCACCGCCTGCCGTTACTTCGTCAATCCTCGTTCCTCCCATCGGTCCCACGTCTTCAGCGCCTGACGGGCCACCCTGCCGAACAGAAACGACAGGGTGTCGCTCTTCATCGACATCGATTTCCTGTTCACGATCCAGAAGTCCGTCAACGTCGATTGCTTTCCGCTCAGCAGATCCGCGATCGTCCGGCCATTGAGGTGCGTCAGGGCGACGCCATGACCGAAACATCCGCCCGAGTAGATGATTCGTTCGTCGTCGATGAAACCGATCTCCGGCACCATGTCCATCGTCACCGAAACCGGGCCGCCCCATCGATAGTCGATGCGCGTGTTTCGCAGCTGCGGGTAGATCCATTTCAGGTGTTCCTCGCAATGCCGCCACGTTGCGGGGGCGGGAACTTCGTCCATCGCATCCGTCCGGTAGCTGATCGCGTCGCCGCCGCCCATGAGAATGCGGCCATCGGCCGTCGGCCTGAAATAGTGCAGCATCTGCCGGTTGTCCCCGAACGACTGTCGCGCCTTCCAGCCGATGCTTTCCCATTGCGCATCGCTCAAGGGCTCGGTGACGACCTGATACGTCCAGAGCGGATACTGGCGCGCTTTCAGCTTCGACGAGCCGGGAACCTCGCGAGAATAGGCATTCGTCGCCACGACGATCCGGTCGGCCTCGATCCGGCCGTGCGGCGTTGCGATGCGTATCGCCAGCGGGGTTCTTTCCAGGCTCGTGACAGGCGTCAGCTCGTAGATCGAGACTCCGCTCGACATCGCCAGCGCCTTCAGCGCCCGGACCTGCTTGCAGGGGTTGAGATACCCGGTGTCCGACTCGTAGATGCCGCCTGCGAAACGTTCCGAATGGAAGTCCTGCTGGAACTGGTGCGCGCTGCGCCACACCATGTCCGCGTCGATGCCCAGCTTCTGGAACAACTCGAGCGTCTTCTGCATGCGGCCCAATTGCTGCTTCGTGTAGCTCGCTCGGACCAGGCCGCCATGGCAGTAGTCGGACTGAAAGCCATGCTCCTCGATGAGGCTGCGGGTGTGCGCCACGGCGAGCTTCAGGTAGTGATGGGCATCGACCATCTTTTGCTTGCCCCAGCGCAGCAGGACCATTTCCGGCTCCAGGCCGAACATTTTCGTGCTGAACCCGGCGTTGCGGCCGCTGGCGCCGAATCCCACGATGGCGGCTTCCAGCACGACGACTCGCGCGTTGGGATTGTCCTTCTTGAATTGAAACGCGGTGTTCAGCCCGGTGAAGCCGCCCCCGATGATGGCGACATCGACCTTGAGATCGCCGGAAAGCGATGGATTGGGCGAATATTCTCCGTAGGCTTGCTGCCAGAACGACCTGGCCTGAAGCAGTGATGTTTGATCGAGTGCCATGGTGATGCTCACATGTGGGGAGGTCCGGTCGCCGCTCGACGAACGATGCAGGGGCGTAGCGGCAGATCTCACGGGTTGCAAAGGCTCACGCTTGTTGATGTTGGTGATTAATTTCGGTATGCAGAATTATGTGCTCGTGCCGCTGAATGAACGCATCGACACGGCTTGCCAGCACTGCGTCATCTCCGTCCAGCGAGCGCCTCATCATGTCGATCTGGAATTCCTCCTGATCGACCATGTAATTCAGAAAGGCGCGCGAATCGGAGGGGCCGATGTCGCGTAGGCGCCGCAACGTTTCGCAGTAGGCGATAGTCTGTGCGTACACGTACTTCAGGAGCGGATTCAGCACACACGTCGGGACTGAACCGATTACCCATGCCTTCGCCCGCGTGGCCAGACTGGGCGAATCATCCAGGCCCCAGCGCGTTGCCGCAGCGTGGTAGATCGGTGCATTGAACGCTTCCAGTTTCAGATAGGCTGCCCACAGTCGCTGACGAGGATCGCCGTCGAGGCGCCCCGCAAGTTTTCCAATAGCACGCAAGGCGAAGGCGCGGTTCTGGATCTCGTCATGAAATCCATCGGTAAATGCGTTGGTCGGCATCAAGAATTTCCGCTCGTGTATGGCCGGTGCCTGACCAGGAGAGCCTGCTCTTGGCCATGCCGGCACGTCGATCGATTCGATCAATAAAAAGTAATCCTAATGATTTAGGGATAACGTCCCTCAATGGTCGGATCAATGGGCTACGTACTCATTGGCTGGAAACGCCGTCCGTCCCGTGCTCGACAACGTTCGTGCCGCTTCCCGAAAGGCAAGCGATCCTCGTGAGCGCGTTTTGAGTGACGCCGGGCAATCTGCCCCGCATACCGTCGCCGGTGCGTACTGACGATAATATGTCACGTGACCTATTTGTGCAACATCAGCGATGAACGCGCAACGTGGATCACGGAACCCGGTTGCGGCCGTCCAGCCCAGCACCACGAGGCTGGAGGCGCGGTTCTCGGGTCATGAGGGGGGCGCTTGTCACTACATCGGACTGTTTCCCGGGGAAGGCTTGCGCAAGTGGAAGACAAGCGAGGATTTCCCAAGAAGACGAACCGGGAGCACGTCTTGAGTACGTTCGCCAATGGATATCGTCTCGTCTCTTCCGTTTCGAAACCTGCGTAGAATGTCGCCGTCAGGTTCGGCATCTCGGCTCCCACAGTGGAACCGACGCCTGGAAGCCGACGGTAAATGCGGGTCGGCCGACACGGCCCTATGTCGGAATCGATGCTTTTGCAAAATCCGGTCGACCAACCTATATTCCCGCTCCCGGTGTATCGAGCGGACCCGGCTTGCGTGGTGTGCGACCGGGCATGAGCGGCGCCGAAGCGTCATCAGTACCATCGCCCCGGGGCATGCGCACGGGGCAGCAGGAGGAATTCTTGAAGAGGGCGGCTCTCGATAACGGACGCGTCTTGACCGAACGCGGCAAGAACGCGGTGAACAAAATCATGGCCAGTGCGATCGAGATCTTCGTGGACGAAGGCTACGGTGGGCTGACCATGCGGAAGGTCGCGGCAAAGGCGGGATTGGCGCTGTCGAACCTGCAGCACTACTTTCCCACGCGCGAAGACATCTTCGAGGCCATCCTTGCCGTGACGAGGGAGGCGTACGCCAATACGTACGACAGCGTGCGCGCGGATGCGTCGCTGACACCCGAGGGCCGCCTGGAAAAAGTGGTCCGACTGTTGCTCGAAGACGGAAAGCAGCCCAAGACCCAAAGCCTGTTCGTGAACTTCTGGGCACTGGCCCAGACCCAGGAGTTCGCGCGAAAAATGCTCGAAGAGGGGTACGGATTTCAGCGGAGCGTGATCGCGGGATTCATCGAAGCCGTGAACCCGGCGCTGTCACCGGCAGTGCTTACCCGGCGGGCTGCACTGGTGACGGCGCAGATCGAGGGGCTCATCGTGTTGATACCGCAAAGGAATCGGTTCCCGTCGGATATCAAGGGAATCGAGGACGATGTGGTGATGGCCGTTCTGGCTTTGGCCAAGGCGCCGTGAGCGGTCTACTGGCTTACATGCCGGTCGGAGATGTTTGTCGACACGGGGTGAATCCATGCCTGACGGTTGCGATCGAAATACATTAGCCTGCTGAGAGGGGCTGCCCGAAGGACTGCACGATGAGAAGACAGACCGCGGCGTTAGCCGTGATGGCGCTGCTGAGTGGTTGCAATTCCTATACCGCTGTATCGACCCATCCCCTTTCCGGTTGCGTATCCGGTTCGACCAGCCTTTCCTGTGCGATGCCTTCGGCGGTAACGACATATGGAATAGGTGGTCCGTCGACAGTGCCGCCCGCGTCAGCGGCTGAACGTCAATATGAAGCGGCCGCCGAAGGGTACAAACGGATCAATGCGCGGGTCGGCGCGTGGCAAAAGGCGTGTGCAGCCGCCATGTCGACACCGGAGTTGTCTTCGATCCGCGACAAGATCGAAATTTTTCACGATGCGTCGACACCCGCGCCATACACGTATGCAGCGATTGATGCGTTTCCGACACGTGCCGACTTGCCGCTGATCACGAAATGGATCGAACTTCGTGATGCGTGTATCAAGCAGGAGCATGAAATCGACCTGACGTCGCCGGAGCTGACGCCGATGGCGCAATCGATTGTATTGCAGAGAGCGGAGTTCATCGGCATCGCCGAGGCGAAGATCCGCCGGCTTGCTGTCAGTCTCTCGCAACGGAAGCTGACATACGGCGAATTTGCCCAGCGTCGCTACCAGATCAATAGCGCGACCGAAAACGCGACGAGCGAATTCGCCATGACGTCGAGTTTTCGGGATTCGGGCAGCCAATTGCTTGAACAGCGTCGAATCAAGAATCGGTTTTCAGCGAAGGTCGACGGGTTCGAGCGCTACCTGCGTGCCGTCGACGCACGTCTGCCGGAGACGGTTCGTCTGGCGTCGGTAACGGCAATCGGATCGCGTGCCGCCGAGCAAGCGTGCGGTACGAATTGCTCATCGGAGCCCATGTCGGAAGGATATCTATTCAAGCAGTTGCGCCACGGGTTCACTGTCTCCTCCGGAGGGCTCGGGGGAACGACGGTGAAGCTGGTTGATTTCGATATCGGCATGTTATCCGTAATCGATCTTGAGTTGAAATCGGTCGACGGCAAAGTGCGTTCCACGATTACTCGTCGCTCTGACATCGTGCTTGCGACAGGCGAGCTCGAGAAGCTGCAGGCAATAGCAAACATGATCTGGATATCTTTCGGTCCCGTTCCGACAGCCCGGGTGGGGCTGGGTGCCTTCTGGGAAATGAGCGTGGTCAATGGCAAAGTCGTCAGATCCGAGCGCGGGATGGGCAACGTGGGCGGGGCGGGGCGAGACATCAATGCAGTATTGCAGGGCATCGAGGAAAGACAACTCGCGCATTTCCTGTTCGAGAACAGGCGCATGTATCAAGTGTGGTCATGCTACGACTATCCGTCGGCCGGGCACGCTGGCGTGCCCGGTTCGTATATTCGAACGTCAGGATACGGTTGGTCGGATCCGGATGACGTACCTCCGGTCTTTCCGATCCCATCAACCGATCCATTGCAATTTCGCTTCGACGTTAAAAGAATTCAATGGACATGCGCCGATTGAACCGTCGAGGTCCTATTGAAGGCCAACGAGAGGAGATGTGCGTGTCCGGCTGTCAGCGTGCAGGACGTCGTTGCTATCCTTGAAGCCGGTTGGAAAATATCTCTACCAGGAGTGCACGAGCAATGTTGATCGGCTCGCAGGAGAAGTGCGGAGGGGCATCATCGGCGGAGCGGCAATGCTCGGGCAAGAGTAAAGGTATGAAAAGCCACTTCTACGCACAGACGGTGCTGTCGCTCATACTCGCGCTTGTTGCGCATTGCACGTTTGCCGCGAACGACGTGAGCGACGAGGCCCAGCAGCAAGCCGCGTTGCGTACCCTGATGGGCAAGGATCCCGCGCCGGCGGATAGCGTCAAGAGTGTCGCGCTGTCGCCATGGGCGCACGGACCATCGGCTTCAGGGGCGCTGTGGGTCGTGTCGGCATTGGTCCAGCGCTCGACCGAGAACGTCGACGCGGAGTTGTGGACGGGTGTCCTGACCCGTGACGAGCAGGGGTTCCGCCTGCTCGCAAGCGATCGAAGCGAGCGCGTCGATACGTCGCCGATGTTGTGGAGTGCATCCCTGACCATGGACGTGATTCCCTACCGGATCAGTGCACAGGAAACCGCCTTTGGCGTTCGCTTCAACAATAACTACACATCGACTTCTCATAGCGATTCGACCGAGATACTGAGCCTGTATCGCTATGCCGATGCGCGCGTGACGCCTATCTTCACCGCAACGACGGATTGGTGGACCTATGACAAGGACGCGGCTGCGGCGTGTGTTGCGGAGAAGGCCGGAAAAGGCAAAGGTCCGGACGACGCACGGCAGGATGCGTGTGATGCGGAAAACACGGAGGAGGTTCATTACGTGCTGTCGTTTAGCCCTCGTATGACCAACGGGCACTACGACCTCCTTGTCCGTCCGAAAGGCAAAGCCGCGTCGGGCAAGTCCGCGCGGTTTACCTGGAATGAGAGGACTTATCAGCCGCGGCGCTTCGCTGGCGGCTGGCGCTGAAATTCGGATGTGCGTGGGTGGCAGCGTGTCGACGCGGCTGCTCCCATCGTTGAACCACGTCGACGGTCTCATGCGCGATCGGAACGGTTGTTTGTGGCACTTCACCAGGGAGGTTTTTTGCAGAACATGCAGACGGAAATCGAAGCGCCGGGCCCGGCCGGCGCGCTGAAAGGCACGCTGTTGTCCCCGGACGCTGTCGACGCCCCAGTGGTGCTGATCGTGCCGGGCTCGGGCGCGACCGACAGAAATGGCAACGCGCCGAGCTGGCTTCAGGCGTCGACGTACCGGTTGCTTGCGGAAGGATTGTGCGAAGAAGGCATTGCGTCGGTACGAATCGACAAGCGCGGCATGTACGGCAGCGCGCCGGCGATACCGGATGCCAATGATGTTGTGATCGAGGACTACGCGGCGGACGTCCATTCGTGGGCAGCCGCCATCCGCGCGCGGACGGGGGCTTCCAGCGTATGGGTGTTGGGGCACAGCGAAGGCGGTTTGGTGGCGTTGCTGGCAGCGCGGCAATCGGCCGACATCGCCGGCCTGATCCTGGTTTCCACGGCGGGGCGCCCGCTCGGGCCCGTATTGAGGCAGCAACTGCAATCGAACCCTGCAAATGCCCCGTTCCTGGAAAATGCAATGTCGATACTCGATTCGCTGGAAGCAGGGGATCGGGTAGACGCAGCCAGGATCGATCCAGTCCTCATGCAGTTGTTCAGGCCGCAAGTTCAGCGCTTCCTGATGAGCGAATTGACTGTCGATCCGGCAGCGCTGCTGGCCGGCTATATGAAGCCCGTGCTCATCGTGCAGGGAACGCGGGATATTCAGGTTGACGTGCAGGACGCGGAACTTCTGAAGCAGGCCAATCCGCGGGCCGAAATGGTGCTGATTGCCGACGCCAATCACGTGCTCAAGACCGTCCGCACACCGGATATGCAAGAAAACATCGCCGCTTATTCGAACCCCGATCTGCCGCTGGCGGAGGGTGTCGCGACGGCAATTTCGGCGTTCGTGCACGCATCGACAGCGAGTCGGCGCTAGTTTCGGAGGAAGCCGGTTCGTCCGCCGCCGGGGCCTTTAAATGGGCGGGTAACTGCCAGATGACGTTGTGCGCCTGTTGTCGGGAAGGAGGTGGCCGCTTCAACCCGTTTCGGCCGAACGCATCGGGCAGGAGTTGGCCACTTTCCGTCGTTCGACAACCCTGCTCGAATCACCGACAATCGACGCGTTGACGCCGGATGCCGAGATGCCAAATGATCTGAACCAGGCAGCCTATTGGGTTGCGTTCATTCTTGGACATTGCCCATTTCCTAATCGAGATGCGCTTGCAGCGCAGTTCTCGAACGCGGAGATAGTCAGGCTCTGTGAATGTGGATGCAACAGTTTCAGCCTGACGCTGGCCGCGCCCGATAAAGTTCCTCCCATAGCCGTTGCTTCGAGTGGACAGCCTTATCGCATGGTGTTTGAAGCGGACTTCCGCGATCGAGCGGAACCGGAGGGTTGGGGATCGATCGAGATTCTGTTCTTTGCCGACGAGTCCGGTCATCTGGCCGATATCGAAATCGACTATTGCGGAAACGGCATGCCCATCCCCAAAAATCTGAATCTGGAACCCACGCCTTATAACGTTTTCGTCAGCGAATCGCTCATTTAGACTTGATTCGGAATGGCGTATTCCGTCTGGACGGTGAATGACCGCTATCGAGCGGCCCGAGTTGGCACGCAGTCTGAATTGCACTGCTCGAAGCTCGCTAATCGGCCAGTTTGCGACAGTCGGTGCCCACGTCCAAATTGCAGACGATCTGTGTCGGGAACAGATGACCGAGTGGGGAGGGCTTTATCGAATTTTTCCTAAACGCCCTTGATCACTTTCGTTGGATTTCCTGAAGCAGGCTCGCCAGGGCACTGACCTTGGGCTGCTGGGTGTCTTTGCGCCAGATCAGCAGCGTGCGGACACTACTGTATTTGCCTTTCAGGTCATGCACCGAAAGCTTGGTTCGTTCGGTATAAGTATCGAGGACTGCAGCGGGAATCAGCGCAACTCCCATACCTGCAACGCAGCAGCCCAGAATGGCGTGATAGGAACCAACCTCGACGATTCGTCGAGGGGCAACATTGTCCAGCGCGCACCATGCCTCCAACCGCTGACGGTGAGGACAGTCCGGTTCAAAAGCCAGCAGCGTACCTGTTTGCAAATCGCGAGCCGACCGGATCGACGGATGATCTTTGGGCCCGATAATCACCAGCTCTTCGACATAGGCGAGCGTGCTCTCCAGCCGCATATCGGAAACCGGCTCGGCGACCAGCGCAGCGTCCAGTTCACCTGCAATGACGCGCGCGGTCAAAGGCCGAGGCGCACCAGTTCGCAGTTCCACTGACAGATCTGGATAGCGCTCATGCATGAGGCCGAGTAATGAGGGAAGGCGGATGGCGGCAGTGCTTTCCATGGCCCCAAGGTTGAGTACGCCGCGAGGATTATCGTCGTGCACCGCACCACGCGCCTCTTCGGCAAGCGCCAGCAAGCGGGTCGCGTAGTCGAGCAGCACCTTGCCCTGCGGTGATATTGCCTTCGCGTATGAACAGCGATACGTCCAGATCGCGTTCGAGTTGCTGAATGCGCGTAGTGATATTCGATGGCACCCGATGCAGCAATGCTGCCGCGCGAGTGATGCCGCCTGTGAGGGCGACAGCCTGGAATACACGCAGATCAGTCAGGTTCATTTTCGTGAAATGAGAAAATTATGTTCATCTTTATTCATTTTACATGAACGATTGCCGTCTCTAGACTTCGCCATGCCAGCTGCAATGTCGCACGCGTGGCCTTGTGAAGGAATCGAAAATGATCGTGACTGTCTTCAGGTCCAGGCTGAACCCTGACGCTCAAAACGAGTACAAACAGTGGGCTTCCCGAATGAGTACCCTGGCTGCCGGCATGCCAGGGTATATCTCGCACAAGGGCTTTGTTGCCGAGGACGGCGAACGCGTGACCATCGTGGAGTTCGAATCCGAAGAGGGAATGCACGCCTGGGCAACACACCCCGATCACGTCGCTGCAAAGAAGAAGGGGCGTAGCGTGTTCTTTACTGAATTCAGAGTGCAGGTCTGCAACGTAGTGCGCGACACGGCAGACCATTGGTCGTGCGCTACAGCGTCACGACCGATACTGTGATGTGAAGCCACATACAGCGCGTCTCTGAATGTCCGTTCTGGCGGGCTGCGAAGGTCCGTTGAGGGGGGCACAAGCGGACACTGAAGTTGTCGGGAGGCAACCCGCGGCTCAGGGTCGACCACGATCGACGGAATCGGATGGAAGATTAATCAGGTCAACGCACCGGAAAACGAACCATGACAAACCTGATTCGATTCCGCGTTCGACCGGTATTTCACGTCGTCGATCGTCTGATCGACGTACTTGAAGACTATCGCGCAGTGGATTTTCCGAATGAGTGAGTGGAAGGGATCCGGACAAGCCTGCGCAACGATGTCGAACGACTGCGCCTGATGGCCGGCAGGGCTTGCTCCGGGTTGATCGACACCAACCACTGATATTCGCAAAGCGGAAAAGGACAAGCCGACGACACGCACAAGCGCTCCGCCGGCCCGCAATGGAACACAACAATGGATCTGGGGGAGGCGATCGCACCACGCGGTCGCCCGACCTCACCCCCGCACAGCCTTCACCACATACTGACTCGTCGGCACCACATCGATCTTGTCGAAATCGATGAAGCGCCCGCAGCTGTCCATCATCTCCGCCACATTCCGCTGGAATTTCTCGTCATCACCGACTGCGTCGAAGAACGCATGCGGATCGGTCATCGCGGCCGCGGGGAAGCACTCCTCGACGATCGCGTCGTACCCCGGCGCCGCATGCGTGAGCGCGCGCACGACGACGTTCTGCACGTACAGGAAATTGTCCTGCGTATCGATCGCGACGCGCGTGTGATGCCCGTGCCACACGTCCAGCCATGCTTCGTGCGTCAGCCGCGGCGGCCGCTTCAGGAAAGCGAGCTGCGAAAAACCCGTCGTGCGCTCACCGGGCCGCGCCGGAAAGCGCGTATTCGGAATCGGCTGCGACTCGGTGACGAGATACGCGGCCATGTGCGGGACCACACCGCGCACCGCGTCGTCGAACGGCTGGCGGAACATCGCGTTCGCGCTATCGAGCCACACCGCGACGATCCCGTCGATGCCCGGGTGTGTGTTGGTCTGTTTCAGACCGGCGGCCGGCGCGACATCCGCATCGGCGACGTTCACCTGCACGCCGTGCGCACCGAGCGACAGCAGCTTGTCGGCGAACTGCGCGCGCACCGTACGGCTCCACTGATCGGGCGCGACCTGCGCGTCGCGCCACAACACGTAAATGACTTTCTCCATTGCTCCGGCTCCAGAGGGAATGACGGGATCGGCGGCGGCGCCGCCGGGGTTCAGGAAGCGGTTTCCGGCGATCCGGCGGTCTGGTGCGCGCCCGGCGCGAACCGGTTCGCGGTCAGCGAGAACGACGGCGGGATCGGCGACGTGACGGTTTCGAACAGACGCTCGTGACGCGTCGCGTGAATGCGCCATACGCCATCGCGTTTCACGTACTGGTCGTCGTAGAACGCGGTGCCGTGCATCAGGTAGTTATCCTCAAGATTGATCGCGTGATCCTCGAGAAACCACACGCCGCACGCGTGATCGGCCGAGACCAGCGTGAGCTCCGGATGATGGCCGTGATGCATCGTCAGGAAAGTCGGTTTGCCGATCAGCGCGCGCAGGCTCGACACGAACGCGTCGCGGCCGTCGTACGCATAGCGGCCGCCGTACAGCCGCGCCTCGCAGTCTTCGGTCAGGCAGTCGGCGAGCAGCGCCCAGTCGTGCGTGTCGACCGCGCGGAAATACCGGTACTTCAACTGTCGGATCTGCTCGTATTCATGGAGCGTGCGGGTCGTGTCGTCCATCGCCGGGTCTCGTGGTGGTGTCGTTCGATGGTAGGAACGAAGCCGCCTGCATCACATCGTCTGTTCGGACGAATGCGGCGCACACATGCGGTCGGCGCCGCCGAAGCGAATCACGGGTTTCATCCGAACGGGTGATGGCCGATGCATCGCGCGGCGGTAACGTGGCATCGACGCGGCCTTCGAACCGCGCCGGCACCGAACAAGGAGACAGGATGACCCTCATCGAATCGCTGGAAGCGCGCGTGCGCCGGCTCGAGGACGCCGACGCAATCCGCCGGCTGAAGGCGCGCTATTTCACATGCTGCGACCGCAAGGATCCGCAAGGGATGCGCGACTGCTTCGCGCCGGGCCCGGTGCAGATCGACTACGGCCGGATCGGCACGTTCGACACACGCGACGCGCTCGTCGACGTCTTCGCGCGACTCGGCTGCCATCCGCACATCGTCGAGATGCACCACGGCGTGAATCCCGAGATCGAGGTGCTCGACGCTACGCATGCACGCGGCACGTGGGGCCTGCACTACCAGATGATCGACACGAACGCGCGCACGCTCACGCAGCTCGGCGCGTACTACGACGACGAATACCGGAAGGTCGACGGCGAATGGAAGATCGCGGGCACGCGCTGCGTCGTCACGTCGACGCTGTCGGCCCGCTACGAAGGCGATGCGCCGGGCGTGCTGTTCGCCGGCGCGCAGCCGCCGGCCGCCTGACGCACGCCAGCGCCACGCATGGGGCGCACAGTCCACAGGAGACAGCGAACATGACACAGAACCACGATGCGCCGGTAGCCGTCGTGACGGGC
>NZ_JAAGPG010000167.1:0-16125 GCF_017104665.1 Burkholderia sp. Se-20378
CGGCCGCCGCCGGCCGGTTCGATACCGAGCGCGTCGGCGACATGGCGTACGCCTTCGTCGAGCGTGCGCGCGGCGATCACGAGATGGTCGAGTGTCAGGGAGCGGGCTGGCATGAACGTCGGTCGGGAAGCGAAAGTGTCATGGTGGGCAGGCGATGCGCCGGGCGGTGGCCGGACCGGCCGGCGTACCGGCCGCCATGCAGGCCGGTGGGCGCGGTGCCCGATGCGGCGGGGCCGGAACGGTGGCCGCACGGCCGCCATTCCGGTCAACTGTAATCGTCGCTACCGGCACAGTAACGGTACAATCGGCGCGATAGCCTTCGGTACAGTTGGAGCTCCCGCCCATGTCCACCGTCCCACTCGCCCAGATTCCCGTGCCGCACGACACGGCCACGCTCACGCTCGTCGACCAGCTCGTCCAGTGGGCGCGGCGGCGCATCGACGAACGCGTGTTCCGGCCCGGCATGCGGATGCCGTCGATCCGCAAGCTCGCGCTCGACAAGAGCGTGTCGCGCTTCACCGTCGTCGAGGCATACGAGCGCCTCGTCGCGCAGGGGTACCTCGATTCGCGGCGCGGCTCGGGCTTCTACGTGCGCGAGCGCACGGCCGCCGGCCCGCAGCCGGCCGACAGCGTCGCACGCGTGGCCGAGGCCGCGCCGGTGCACAACACGATCGACGTCGTCTGGCTGCTGCGCAACATGCTGCACACCGTCAGCCCGGAAAAGGGGCCGGGTCTCGGCTATTTGCCGGGCCGCTGGCTCGACGGCGAACTGATCACCGGTGCGCTGCGCGCGCTCGGGCGCCAGTCCGGCGCGCAGATGCTCGGCTTCGGCACCGCGCAGGGCTTCCTGCCGCTGCGCCAGCAACTGCAGACGCGCCTCGCCGAAGTGGAAATCGGCGCGAAGCCCGAACAGATCGTGCTGGTGTCGGGGATCACGCAGGCGATCGATCTGATCTCGCGGATCTACGTGAAGCCCGGCGATGCGGTGATCGTCGGCGATCCGGCCTGGTTCCAGATGTTCGGCCGCTTCGCGGCGCAGGGCGCGCAGCTCGTCGGGATGCCGTACACGCCGGACGGCCCCGATCTCGACGCGCTCGAGACGCTCGTGCAGATGTGGCGGCCGAAGATGCTCGTGATCAATTCGGTGCTGCAGAACCCGACCGGCACGTCGCTGTCGGCCGCGCAGGCGTTCCGGATCCTGAAGCTCGCGGAGGCGTATGACTTCCTCGTCGTCGAGGACGACGTGTACGGCGACCTGTGCCCGCCGAGCTATCCGGCCACGCGCCTCGCGAGCCTCGATCAGCTCAAGCGCGTGATCTACCTCGGCAGCTATTCGAAGACGCTCGCGGCGAACCTGCGGGTCGGCTATGTCGCATGCGCGCCGGAGATCGCAAAGGCGGTCACCGACCAGAAGATGCTGGTCGGGATGACGACGCCCGAGCTCAACGAGCGCGTGCTTTACAAGATCCTGACCGAAGGGCATTACCGGCGCCACGTCGAGCGGCTGCGCGCGCGGCTCGACGGCGTGCGCGACAAGACCGCGCGGATGCTCGAGCGCACGGGGCTTGGCCTCTTCACGATGCCGGCGGCCGGGATGTTCCTGTGGGCCGACACGGGCGTCGATTCCGACGCGCTCGCGGCGGTCGCGCACGAGGCCGGCTTCTTGCTGACGCCGGGCAGCCTGTTCTCGCCGCAGCAATCGCCGTCCACGTGGATGCGCTTCAACGTCGCGAACTGCGGCGATCCGGCGCTGCCGGGGCTGCTGTCGCGCTATATCGATTCGGCCGTGCGCCGCGCGTCGTGACGCGGCGCGGCACGCCCGCCCTTGAAATCGGGCGTGCCATCCCCAGATACCCGCGCAAACCGTCAGCGCCAGGCGGTCGCCTTTCACGGGTCGGCCGGCATCGCGCGCCGGGCGCTCGCGCCACACCATTCAAGTTCAAGTAAGAGGAAACAGCATCCATGGCACACGAAACGATGAGCTTTCAGGCAGAGGTCAAGCAACTCCTCCACCTGATGATCCATTCGCTCTACAGCAACAAGGAAATTTTCCTGCGCGAACTGGTGTCGAACGCGTCCGACGCGGCCGACAAGCTGCGTTTCGAAGGGCTCGCGGACAACGCGCTGTACGAGAACGATCCGAACGTGCGCATCCGCATCGGCTACGACAAGGCCGCGCGCACGATCACGATCGACGACAACGGCATCGGCATGAGCCGCGACGAAGCGATCGCGAACCTCGGCACGATCGCGCGTTCGGGCACCAAGGAATTCTTCACGAAGCTGTCCGGTGACCAGCAGAAGGATGCGGCGCTGATCGGCCAGTTCGGCGTCGGTTTCTACTCGGGCTTCATCGTCGCCGACAAGATCACGGTTGAAACGCGTCGCGCGGGCCTGCCGGCAAGCGAAGCCGTGCGCTGGGAAAGCGCGGGCGAGGGCGATTTCACGATCGACGCGATCGAGCGTGCGCAGCGCGGCACGACGATCACGCTGCACCTGCGCGAAGGCGAGGACGAACTGCTGTCGTCGCACCGCCTGCAGTCGATCATCCAGAAGTATTCCGACCACATCGCGCTGCCGATCCTGATGCAGAAGGAAGAATGGGATCAGGAAAAGGGCGAGATGGTCCTGAAGGACGAGGACGAGACCGTCAACCAGGCGAGCGCGCTGTGGACGCGTTCGAAGAGCGACGTCACCGACGAGCAGTACACGCAGTTCTACCAGCACATCGCGCACGACCATCAGGATCCGCTCACGTGGACGCATAACCGCGTCGAGGGCCGCAGCGAATACACGCAACTGCTGTTCGTGCCGTCGCATGCGCCGTTCGATATGTGGAATCGCGACTATCGCGGCGGCCTGAAGCTGTACGTGAAGCGCGTGTTCATCATGGACGACGCCGAGCAGCTGCTGCCGCAATACCTGCGTTTCGTGAAGGGCGTCGTCGATTCGGCCGACCTGCCGCTGAACGTGTCGCGCGAAATCCTGCAGGAAAGCCGCGACGTGAAGGCGATCCGCGAAGGCGTGACGAAGCGCGCGCTGTCGATGCTCGAAGAGCTCGCGAACGCGGAAGAGGATGCCGGCAAGGAGAAGTACAAGACGTTCTGGGGCGCGTTCGGCCAGGTGCTGAAGGAAGGCCTCGGCGAGGATCACGCGAACCGCGAGCGCATTGCGAAGCTGCTGCGCTTCGCGTCGACGCACGGCGACACCGACGCGCAGGACGTGTCGCTCGCCGACTACGTGTCGCGCATGAAGCCCGAGCAGAGCAAGATCTACTACGTGACGGCCGACGCATGGCAGGCCGCGAAGAACAGCCCGCACCTCGAAGTGTTCCGCAAGAAGGGCGTCGAGGTGCTGCTGCTGACCGATCGCGTCGACGAATGGATGCTGTCGTTCCTGCAGGAATTCGACGGCAAGCCGCTCGCGAGCGTGGCGCGCGGCGACCTCGATCTCGGCGAGCTGAACGACGAAGAAAAGAAGGCGCAGGAGCAGGCAGGTGAGGCGATCAAGCCTGTCGTCGAGAAGATGAAGGAAGCGCTCGGCGACAAGGTGAAGGAAGTGCGCGTCACGTTCCGCCTGACCGATTCGCCGTCGTGCCTCGTCGCGGACGACAACGACATGAGCGGCTACCTGCAGCGCATGCTGAAGGCGGCCGGCCAGAACGCGCCGGCGATGCAGCCGATCCTCGAGATCAATCCGGAGCACGCGCTCGTGAAGCAGTTGAAGGCCGACAGCGCCGATTTCGGCGACTGGTGCCATCTGCTGTTCGATCAGGCGCTGCTGGCTGAAGGCGGCATGCTCGACGATCCGGCGAGCTTCGTGAAGCGGACCAACGCGCTGCTGCTGTCGCGCGCCGCGTGAACGCGCGGATGCGGTTCGACGGCGGTCAGGCCGGCTGGCGCGAGACGCCGCGGCCTGGCTGCACGCTCGACCAGCGCGACTGGCTGACGCGCGGCGGATCGCTGACCGCGCACCTCGCACGGCTCGGCCGCGTGAACGTGCGCGTGACACGCGAGGCCGTCGACTGCCCGTGGTTCGACGAGCCGGACGCGGTCGCCAGTGCACCGCGCGCGCCGATGTGGGTGCGGGAGGTGATCCTGTCGGTCGACGGCACGCCGTACGTCGCCGCGCACAGCATCGCGCCGCTTTCCGCCAGCAAGGGCGTGTGGCAGGCGATGCGGCGCCTGCGCACGCGGCCGTTGGCGGAGCTGCTGTACAGCGATCCGCAGGTCGAGCGTTCGGCGCTCGTCAGCCGGCGCGTGATCGCCGGCCATCCGCTGTATGCGCTGGCGACCCATGCGCTTGGCGGGGCGCGAGCGCCGCATTCGTTCGCCGCGCGGCGCTCGGTGTTCCAGCGTCACGGCAAGCCGTTGATGGTCACCGAGTGCATGCTGCCGGCGCTGTGGCGCCATCTCGATGCGCACGGCGACGGGCCGCGCTCGGGCGGGCCGGGCGGGAGCGCGTAATGCTGCGGGGTTTCCCGCCGGTCGTTGCGGCGAATACGCACACGATGATCCTCGGCAGCTTTCCGGGCGAGGCGTCGCTCGATGCCGCGCAGTATTACGCGCATCCGCGCAACCAGTTCTGGCGGCTGCTCGGCACGGTGCTCGACGAGCACGGGCTGCACGAGCTCGCGTATGACGCGCGGCTCGAGCGTGTGCTGTCGCACGGGATCGGTATCTGGGACGTGCTGGCCGCGTGCCATCGCGAGGGCAGTCTCGATTCGGCGATCCGGCATGCGAAGCCGAACGATTTCGATGCGTTGCGCGAGCATGCGCCGTTGCTGAAACGCGTGTGTTTCAACGGCAAGACGGCAGGGCGGTTTGCGGAGGTGATCGGCGCGGCGGGGTACGACACGCTCGTGCTGCCTTCGTCGAGCCCGGCGAATGCGATGCTGTCGTTCGAGCAGAAGCTCGTGCAGTGGCACGGGATTCGTGCCTGACGATTTGACGGATCGTCGCTTATTCGTCCTTGCCCCAGCGCCACTTCGGTTTTTCGCCTTTCAGCCAGCAAATGACCGTGAGCGCAGCCACCAGCGCCACGATGCATGCCGCGAATGCCAGCGGTGACTGGGCGGGCGACAAGTGCGTCGCAACGACCACGATCCCGATCACGAAGAGCAGCAGGACCACCCATCCCTGCCACGCGACCGGCAACCCCCATCCCCACCCATAGCGTTTCGCCGGGAACCAGATCTTCTTGTCGTTCGAGGTCATGTGTCCTCCTCCGAGCTGTGAATGCAACGTAGCACCAACGGGATTTGAGATCGTGCGCTGCCGGGCGCTCGTTGCGGCCGTTACCACACACCAATGCTATCCTCTCGTCCGCTAAAACCAGCTTCACCCAGCGAGATTCACATGACCCGACTGATCAAGCGCGCGTCCGCCGAGGCGCGCGCGTCCAAGCGCAGCAAGCCGTCCGCCTACAACGGCTCCGAAAAACTCCAGCCGCCGCGCGTGAAGCGCCGCCCGGAGATCGACGAACACGACGACGTGCCCGTGCTCGAAGCGCCGCGCAAGCCGCGCTTCGCGCCCGTCACGTTCTCGGAAGAGGGCGGCGTGCGCTTCCTGCACTTCGGCACCGAATGGGTGCAGGGCGCGATGCGGATCTCCAAGCCGCTGCACATCGAGCTCGAATACGCCCAGCAGATGATGGCGTGGCTGCTGTTCCTCGAAACGCCCGAGCGGGTCGTCCAGCTCGGGCTCGGCACCGGCGCGCTGACCAAGTTCTCGCACCGCTTCCTGCCGCACGCGAAGGTCGAGGCCGTCGAGCTGAACCCGGCCGTGATCGTCGCCGCGCGCACGATGTTCGCGCTGCCGCCCGACGATGCACGCCTCGCCGTGCACGAAGCCGACGCGTGGGATTTCGTCAACGATCCGGCCAACCGCGGCACGACGGGCGCGATCCAGATCGACCTGTACGACGCGACCGCGCGCGGCCCCGTGCTCGACAGCGTCTCGTTCTACCGCGCGGTGCGCGGCTGCCTCGCCGACGCGGGCATCGCGACGATCAACCTGTTTGGCGATCATCCGAGCTTCGTGCGCAACATGAAGCACCTGAACGCGGCGTTCGATCACCGCGTGATCGCGCTGCCGGAAGTGCATGACGGCAACCGGATCGCGATCGCGTTCTCGGGCCCCGCGCTCGACGTGTCGTTCGCGCAGCTCGACGAACGTGCGAAGCTGATCGAGGACACGCTGAAGCTGCCCGCGCGCAAGTGGGTGAAAGCTTTGAAAGAAACGACCGGCGCACGCGACACCTCGTTCGCGATCTGACGCTTCATGCACCGGCGGCATCCCGGTGCAACCACGCGACAAGGGGCGGATCACCTCGGGTTCGCCCCCGCTTGACCGCGTGCTCGCGGCTCCTATACTGGCGCGAAGCCAGGGGAGCCGCAGCCTACCCGTTTTGCGCTCCTCTCGGCGCCGTACCCGCTCAACAAGATCGATAACCGGGAAAGAAGAGGAGACGTCATGGCTCACGATGCCGACGCCAACCGGGCCGCCAAGCGCTGGCTCTGGCTGCTGGTACTGCCGCTGATTGCGATGGTCTGGGTACCGTCGTACAGCAAGATCGAACCGCAATGGTTGGGTTTTCCGTTTTTCTACTGGTACCAGCTCCTTTGGGTCTTCATTAGCGCGGTGATCACCGCGTTCGTGTACTTCAAGACCAAGAACGCGTGGAAGGCGAGCGGCCCGCAGGGAGGTGCGCGATGAATCTCGGCGCAACCTTCGTCTTCGTCCTGCTGTTCATCGGCGTCACGATCATCGGTTTCCTGGCCGCGAACTGGCGGCGCGGCGATCTTGCCCATCTCGACGAATGGGGCCTCGGCGGCCGTCGCTTCGGCACGATCGTCACGTGGTTCCTGCTCGGCGGCGACCTCTACACGGCCTACACGTTCGTCGCGGTGCCCGCGCTCGTGTTCGGCGCCGGCGCGATGGGCTTCTTCGCGCTGCCGTACACGATTCTGATCTATCCGTTCGCGTTCGTCGTGTTCCCGAAGCTGTGGAGCATCGCGAAGCGGCACGGCTACGTGACGGCCGCCGACTTCGTCAACGCACGCTACGGCAGCCGGATGCTCGCGCTGGCGATCGCGGTGACGGGCATCCTCGCGACGATGCCGTACATCGCGCTGCAGCTCGTCGGCATCGAAGTGGTGATCGGCGCGCTCGGCTTCGACACGACCGGTTTCGTCGGTGACCTGCCGCTGATCATCGCGTTCGCGATCCTCGCCGCGTACACGTACACGTCGGGCCTGCGCGCGCCTGCGATGATCGCGATCGTCAAGGACATCCTGATCTACATCACGATCGCCGCGGCGGTCATCGTGATCCCCGCGAAGCTCGGCGGCTTCGGGCACATCTTCGCGAGCGTGCCGCCCGCGAAGCTGCTGCTGAAGGCGCCCGACGCGATGAGCCTGAACGGCTACAGCGCGTACGCGACGCTCGCGATCGGCTCGGCGCTTGCGCTGTTCCTCTATCCGCACTCGGTGACGGCGATCCTGTCGTCGTCGTCCGGCAACTCGATCCGCCGCAACATGGCGATGCTGCCGGCGTATTCGTTCGTGCTCGGCCTGCTCGCGCTGCTCGGCTACATGGCGCTTGCATCGGGTGTGAAGGACATGCCGCAGTACGCGCCGTACTTCAAGGCGTTCGGTCCGAACTTCGCGGTGCCTGCGCTGTTCCTCCAGTATTTCCCGTCGTGGTTCGTCGGCGTCGCGTTCGCGGCGATCGGCATCGGCGCGCTGGTGCCGGCGGCCATCATGTCGATCGCGGCCGCGAACCTGTACACGCGCAACATTCACCGCGAGTTCGTGAACCGCAACATGTCGCACGAGCAGGAAACGCACGTCGCGAAGCTCGTGTCGCTGATCGTGAAGGTCGGCGCCGTCGCGTTCATCCTCGGGCTGCCGCTGACCTACGCGATCCAGCTGCAGCTGCTCGGCGGGATCTGGATCATCCAGACGCTGCCCGCGATCGTGCTTGGCCTGTACACGCGCGTGCTCGACCACCGCGGCCTGCTGGCCGGCTGGGCGGCCGGCATCGTGTGCGGCACGTGGATGGCGATCTCGCTGAAGCTGGCCGGATCGATCTTCACGATCCACCTGTTCGGTCTCGCGATCCCTGGCTATGCAGCCGTGTGGTCGCTGATCGTGAACCTCGTGGTGGCGGTGGTGGTGAGCGTGCTGGTGCGCGTGATGGGCATGGCGCATGCGGAGGATCGCACGCGGCCGGAGGATTATCTCGACGTCGTCGAGGGCTGATTCCCCCATCTTCTGTTGCAGTTTCGACACGACGCCCGCGATGCAGATCGCGGGCGTTTTGCATGGTGCGCCGCGAACACCGCGTGCGGCCGTGCGTCCGTTTGCGCCGATCTCCAAGCGATTCTAGTGTGGCCGGGCCGTGGCGAAAATCGGTGCAAGACCGATTGGATGGTGGGCGGCCCGCTTGCCAATAATGCGTCCCGCCCGGCTGTACCGGGTGATTCGATCTCCACACGATCCGATTATATGAGGGATGCAATGACGAAGATTTGGGTTTGGGTAATGGGTATGTGTTGCGTGGCGCTGACAGGCTGTGTCAACGCGTACTACCGGTGAGGCGCGCGATGAGAATCCTGTTGATGTGGGCGCTGGTCGCACCGATCCTGCTCGCCGGCTGCGCGAACATGTACTACCGTTGACGGCGGGCCGCGATGAAAACGATCTTGTCGGCCGCCGTGCTGTGCGTGGCGCTCACCGGCTGCATTTCGGTGTATGGCCCCGGGCAGCGCTACGCGGCGCGCAATGCATCGCAAGAAAAACACGACGCGGCCGACGATGCGTCCGGCGCGTCAGAAGCGTCCGGCGCGGCAAAGGGTGACGCCGCATCGCGCATCGTGATCGGCAATCGCAAGTACGACGAAGTGTGGGCGGCGGTCGCGCAGTTCTATGCGGATCACAAGCTCGCGGTGCGCGTCAGCGACCGCGACGCGGGGCTCGTTGCCGCCGCGTATGCCGACTATCCGAACGCGGGCAACTTCCTGGATTGTTCCGAACTGAAGCAGACGTCGAACGTGACGCACACGCTGAAGGTCGTCACGCGCATCGACGAAGCGACGCAGGGCGTGACCGTGTCGATCGACGTCGCGGGCATGGCCGGTGTGGTCGCGGCCGGCAAGCAGAAGGGTGCGCGCGTCGCGTGCCGCTCGAACGGCACGCTCGAGCAGGCGCTGGCGGAGGTGCTGCGCAAATAAGGGTCCCGCCCGGATCGCCGCAACTGCGCGGCGGTCCGGGCGGTTGACGCATGCGTTACTGGCCCGCGCGTTGCGCGAGATCCTCGCGCTGCGACAGATCCTCGACGTTGACCATCCAGTGCACGCCGAAACGATCCTTCGCCATCCCGAAGCCGAGCGCCCAGAACGTCTTGCCGAACGGCATCGTCACTTCGCCGCCGTCGGCGAGCGCATTGAACAGCTTCTGGCCTTCCTCGACCGTCGCCGGGTTCAGCGACAGCGAATAGCCGGCGTGCATGCCGCCGCCGGGCTGGCTGCAGTCGCCGTCCGAGCACATGATCATCGAGTCGCCGATCGTGAAGCTCGCGTGCATTACCTTGTCGGCCATCTCCGGCGTCATCGGGTAGTCGGGATTCGGCGGCGCGTCCTTGAAGTGCATCTTGAACATCGTCTTCGCACCGAGTGCCTTTTCGTAGAACTGAAGGGCTTCGTCGGCGCGACCGTAGAACGTCAGGTACGGTTGGACTTGCATCGTTGTCTCCTGTAGTGGGGAGCCGCCCTGCGCATCTGCGCGGGTTCGGCGTCGTGCAAGACTGACTGGGAAAGGGTGCCCCGGGAGGCGGCCGACGCACCCGTGACGTGGATTGTAGTGCGCGTGCTTGACGATGGAATGAAAAATAAAAACGGCCGCGAACATGACGTTCGCGGCCGTGTGCGGCGTGCGTGCTGACGGCTGTTGCCAGTGTTCCTGACAGCCGCTGACGCGGGTCGCGGCTCAGCGCAGCGAGTCGATCAGCTTCTCGAGCTTCACCGCATCGGCGGCGAATACGCGGATGCCTTCGGCGAGCTTTTCGGTTGCCATCGCGTCGTCGTTCAGCTGGAAGCGGAACGCGGCCTCGTCGATCGCGACGCGCGCGGCGGGCTTGTCCTGTAGCGCTTCCGGCGACAGCTTGCGCGTGACCGTCTCGTTGCTGTCCTGCAGCTTCTGCAGCAAATCGGGACTGATCGTCAGCAGGTCGCAGCCGGCGAGTTCGGTGATCTGGCTGGTCGTGCGGAAGCTCGCGCCCATCACTTCGGTGTTGTAGCCGAAGGTCTTGTAGTACGTGTAGATGCGGCGCACCGACTGCACGCCCGGATCGTTCGCGCCACCGTCCTTCTCTTCATTCCACTCCGCGCCGGCCTGCTTCTTGAACCAGTCGTAGATGCGGCCGACGAACGGCGAGATCAGCTGCGCGCCGGCTTCCGCGCATGCGGCGGCCTGCACGAGGGAGAAAAGCAGGGTCATGTTGCACTTGATCCCTTCCTTCTGCAGCACTTCGGCCGCGCGGATGCCTTCCCACGTCGATGCGAGCTTGATCAGGATGCGCTCGCGGCCGATGCCGGCTGCTTCGTACAGCTTGATGAGCTCGCGGCCCTTGTCGATCGAACGCTGCGTGTCGAACGACAGGCGTGCGTCGACCTCGGTCGACACGCGGCCCGGGATCAGCTTCAGGATCTCGGTGCCGAATGCGATCAGCAGGCGGTCGATGATGAAATCGGTGCTTTCGTTGCGATGATCGCGGACGGTTTTCTCGAGGATCGGCTTGTACGCATCCTTCTGGACGGCCTTCAGGATCAGCGACGGGTTCGTGGTCGCGTCCTGCGGCTGGTATTGCGCAAGCTGCTGGAAATCGCCCGTGTCGGCGACGACGGTCGTGTACTGCTTCAGCTGGTCGAGTGCGGTAGTCATGGCGATTCGGAAGAAGGGCGCAAGGCGCCGGGTTCTCACGGGCCGCGCGAACGCGGCGGCGAAGCGAGGCGGCGCCGGGCACCGCCTCCGATCCGCTATTCTAGGCCCGATTCGTGTCGGGCACGTTCCTGCGTGTCCGATGGCCGCAGCGGCGGGCGCCGTGCCGCGTCACGCGGGGCGGCGCGCGTTCAGGATCACCTGCGTGACGATCCCCGCGACGAGCCCCCAGAATGCCGAGCCGATCGACAGCAGCGTGAGGCCCGACGCGGTGACCATGAACGTGACGAGCGCGGCTTCGCGCTGCTTCACGTCCTGCATCGCGTTCGCGAGGCCGCTCATGATCGAGCCGAACAGCGCGAGCGCGGCGACCGACACGACGAGCGCCTTCGGCAGCGCCGCGAACAGCGCGGCGATCGTCGCGCCGAAGATCCCCGCGATCAGGTAGAACGTGCCGCACCACACGGCGGCCGTGTAGCGCTTCGCGTGATCCTCGTGCGCTTCCGGGCCCGTGCAGATCGCGGCCGTGATCGCCGCGAGGTTGACGCCGTGCGAGCCGAACGGCGCGAGCAGCAGCGACGCGAGGCCGGTGGTCGCGATCAGCGGCGACGACGGGGTCTGATAGCCGTCCGCGCGCAGCACCGCGATGCCGGGCACGTTCTGCGACGCCATCGCGACGACGAACAGCGGAATGCCGATGCTGACGATCGACGCGATCGAGAACGCGGGCATCGTGAACACGGGCTTCGCGAATGCGACGTGAAAGCCGCTGAAGTCGAGCAGGCCGAGACCGCCGGCAACCGCCGTGCCGACGATCAGCGTCGTCACGATCGCGTAACGCGGCGCGAGCCGCTTGACGATCAGGTACGTGAAGAACATCGCGAGCACGAGTGCGGTCTGGAACTGCGCGGCGCGGAAGATCTCGATACCGATCTCGAACAGGATGCCCGCGAGCAAGGCAGCCGCGATGCCGGCCGGAATCTTGCGCATCAGCGTGTCGAACAGCCCGCTCACGCCGACGGCCGTCAGCAGCACCGCGCAGACGACGAACGCACCGATCGCTTCGGGGTAGGGCACGCCGGGCAGCGATGCGATCAGCAGCGCGGCGCCGGGCGTCGACCATGCGACGACGACGGGCGCGCGAAAGCGCAGCGACAGGCCGATCGTCGTCAGCGCCATGCCGATCGACAGCGCCCAGATCCACGACGAGATTTGCGCATCGGTGAGGTGGGCGGCGCGGCCGGCCTGGAACATCAGCACGAGCGAGCTCGTGTAGCCCGTCATCATCGCGACGAAGCCGGCGACGAGTGCCGACACGGACGTATCGGCAAAAAAGCGGCGGCCGCCGGCGCGGCTGGCGCTCGCGGTGGGCGAGGGGTTCATGCTATCTCCGGGGGAGGCCGCTCGGACGCGGCCTTCGAGTCTGGGTGGGTGTCGTTACTTGCTGAGTGCGCGCATCGCGGTTTCGAGGCCCGCGAGCGTGAGCGGATACATGCGATGGCCGAGCAGGTCGCGGATCACCGCGACCGATTGCCGGTATTCCCATAGCCGCTCGGGCTCCGGGTTCAGCCATGCATGGTGGGGGAACTGGTCGGCGAGGCGGCGCAGCCATACGGCGCCGGCTTCCGGGTTGTTGTATTCGACCGAGCCGCCGGGTTGCAGCACTTCGTACGGGCTCATCGTCGCATCGCCGACGAAGATCAGCTTGTAGTCGGGCGTGAACTTGTGCAGCACGTCCCACGTCGCGGAGCGTTCGGAGTGGCGGCGGCGGTTGTTCTTCCACAGGTGGTCGTACACGCAGTTGTGGAAGTAGAAGAACTCCAGGTGCTTGAATTCGGCCTTCGCGGCGGAGAACAGCTCCTCGGTGCGCTTGATGTGGTCGTCCATCGAGCCGCCGACGTCGAGCAGCATCAGCACCTTCACGTTGTTGTGGCGCTCGGGCACCATCCGCAGGTCGAGCCAGCCCGCATTCGCGGCGGTGCTGCGGATCGTGCCGGGCAGGTCGAGCTCCTCGGCGGCGCCTTCGCGCGCGAAGCGCCGCAGCCGTCGCAGCGCGACCTTGATGTTGCGCGTGCCGATTTCGACGGAATCGTCGTAGTCGCGATACGCGCGGGCCTCCCACACCTTCACCGCGGTGCGGTTGCCGTTCGACGGGCCGCCGATGCGCACGCCTTCCGGGTTGTAGCCGCCGTGCCCGAACGGCGACGTGCCGCCGGTGCCGATCCACTTGTTGCCGCCTTCGTGGCGTTCCTTTTGCTCGTCGAGCAGTTCCTTCAGGCGCTCCATCAGCTTGTCGAGCCCGCCCATCGCCTCGATCTGCGCCTTTTCCTCCGGCGACAGCTCGCGCTCGAGGCGCTTCTCGAGCCAGTCGAGCGGAATGTCGAACGCTTCGGACGGCAGGGCGGACACGCCGTGGAAATACGCGCCGAATGCCTGGTCGAACTTGTCGAAGTACTGCTCGTCCTTGACGAGCGTCATCCGCGCGAGGAAGTAGAACGCGTCGATCGACGGCGAGATCAGCCCGGCCTTCAGCGATTCGAGCAGCGTCAGGTATTCCTTCACCGAGACGGGCAGCTTGGCTGCGCGCAGCGCGTAGAAGAAATTGAGCAGCATGGCCGGGCCTTCGCGGGTGAGAGAGGATTACCGGTTGTGCCGGTTCATGTAGACGAGCCGTTCGAGCAGGCTCAGGTCCTGCTCGTTCTTCAGCAGCGCGCCCGCGAGCGGCGGCACGATCTGCTTCGCATCCACGCCGCGCAACTGGTCGGCCGGGATGTTCTCGGCCAGCAGCAGCTTCAGCCAGTCGAGCAGCTCGGACGTCGACGGCTTCTTCTTCAGACCCGACACGCCGCGCAATTCGAAGAAACTCTCGAGCGCCGCGCGCAGCAGCTCCTCGCGGATGTCCGGGAAATGGACCGCGACGATCTTCTGCATCGTGGCCGGGTCGGGAAACTGGATGTAGTGGAAGAAGCAGCGGCGCAGGAACGCGTCGGGCAGCTCCTTCTCGTTGTTCGACGTGATGATGACGAGCGGGCGGTGCTTCGCGCGGACGGTTTCGCGTGTTTCATACACGTGGAACTCCATCCGGTCGAGCTCGCGCAGCAGGTCGTTCGGGAATTCGATGTCGGCCTTGTCGATCTCGTCGATCAGCAGCACGCTCGGGTGCTCGGCATCGAACGCCTGCCACAGCACGCCCTTGACGATGTAGTTCGAGATGTCCTTCACGCGCTCGTCGCCGAGCTGCGAATCGCGCAGCCGCGACACGGCGTCGTATTCGTACAGGCCCTGCTGCGCCTTCGTGGTCGACTTGATGTGCCACTGCAGCAGCGGCATGTCGAGCGCGGCGGCCACTTCCTCGGCGAGCATGGTCTTGCCGGTGCCGGGCTCGCCCTTGATCAAGAGCGGGCGTTGCAGCGTCAGCGCGGCATTGACCGCGAGCTTCAGATCGTCGGTGGCGACGTAGTGCGAGGACCCTTCGAAACGCATGGCGGCGCTCTTCTCAATCGGGGAAAAAAACCCAGTATAAGTCAGAAGGGCTGTCCGGTTGGGCCACGCCCGCGTATCGTTGCAGGGCTGTGGCGGGGCGAACGGGGGCGCCTTGTGGACGCATTCCCCACCGACGCGGTACAATCTGGCCGTTTTTTTTGGCCTGCGTGGCGACCTGATAAGCATAACGGCGCGGGCCGTTGCCGCTTCGGCGCCAGTTTCCCCTCAAGCTAGGTTACAAGAGCTATGAACAAATTCGTCGGCAAACACGTCGTTGTCGCAGCGCTCGTGGCGCTCGCGGGCAGCGCGCAGGCGGCCGGTGTGGTCGGCAACCCGAAGGACGGGGCGAGCAAGGCCGCCATGTGCATCGGTTGCCACGGCATCCAGGACTACCGCGCGGCGTATCCGGAGGTCTACCGGGTGCCTGTCCTCGGCGGCCAGAACCAGCAATACCTCGAGAACGCGCTGAAGGCCTACCGCAAGAAGGATCGTCACTTCCCGTCGATGAATGCGATCGCCGGTTCGCTGACGGATCAGGACATCGCGGATCTGGCGGCGTACTACGCCGTCCAGAAGGCCGACTCGAAGGACAACCCCTACAAGTAAGCGCGCGCCGCCGATCTCTCCGGCGGGACAGGAGCATTCATGAACAACGCATTCAAGACGGTGGCGGTTGCACTGGCGGCCGGCCTCGCGATCGGTACCGCGCACGCGGCGGACACCACGAAGGGCAAGGAGCTGGTCGAGTCGCACAACTGCGCCGCCTGCCACGGCGCGCAGATGAACAAGCCGATCAACGCCGAATATCCGCGCCTCGCCGGCCAGCACGCCGACTACCTCGTGTGGGCGATGCGCCAGTACCAGATGGGCCTGACGAATCCGCTGCTCGGTCGCAACAACGCGATCATGCAGGCGCAGGTGCAGAGCCTGTCGGTCAGCGACATGAAGGACATCGCGGCCTACATCGAGTCGCTGAAAGAGACCGATCTCGTGTTCAAGAAGTAAGCGCGACGGGCCTGACGGGCTCGCGCAGCAAAAATACCCCGCCGAGGCGGGGTATTTTTTTGTCCGCGTTCCGGCGCCCGTGGGCCGGCGCCGCGGCGCTCAGTCGCGCGATGCGCGACGCAGGATGCGCTGCAGGTATGCGTCGGTATCGGGCGGCGTGTTGGTGCGCTGGGCTTCCCAGATCGTCTCGCCGAGGCATTCCATGATCACGTGCTGCGCGTCGTGGGTCGAGTCGAGCTTGGCCGCGAGCTTGTCGTGCGCGGCGCGGATGCCGGGCGGCTGGTCGATCGACAGCTGCTCGCTGATCGCGAGGTGCATCGACAGGTGCAGGAACGGGTTCGTGCGGCCTTCCTCGGGCGTGTACTCGCGTGCGGTCGCGCCATCGGCGTCGGCGAGTTCGTCGTGGTATTCGGGATGCTCGACGATCCAGTCGGCTGCCATCGCTTCCAGCGGCGTCAGGATCTCGCCCGCGCGCTGCTTGCGCCAGGTCTCGGTGAAAAAGCGACGCACTTCGTCGCGGCTCGGATTGAACATGGTGGGGAAACGTCGTGATTCGGACGGCGTGATGCCGCGTCGCGCATTGTACGCCGGCTCGGCGGACGGTGCTGGCGGCGGGCGGGAGCGGGTTGTGTGGTGGCCGTGGCGGTGGCCCGCGGGCCGTGCAGGTGCTCGGCGCCGACCGGATGCCGCGCCCTGAG
>NZ_JAAGPG010000168.1:0-240 GCF_017104665.1 Burkholderia sp. Se-20378
TTTTATGGTTAGTGGGTTGTCGTGATGTCGTCTCTCTTTGGCGTTTTATTGTTATGTGGATGGAGCAGAGTGTATCTTACTGTTTATCTCGTATCATTGTGACTTCACAGTTTGTGCACTGCTAGTTGTCATATGTAGGTGAGCACTTTATTTGGTCTATTTCATTTGTTTGTTGATGTGTCTCTTTCTTGTTTGTGTGTGTTTTTGTTTTTTTTTTTTTTTTTTTTTTTTTTCATGATC
>NZ_JAAGPG010000169.1:0-15452 GCF_017104665.1 Burkholderia sp. Se-20378
CCCAGCCATCCTTGCCGCGCCTCGCGGCAACCCGCTTCCCTCCCTTGCCTAACCGTGCCGCGCGCCGCGAAACGCGCGGCCGCCGCCGCTTCGACCTCGGGAAATCCATGACACAAACGACACGATTGCTTACCGAAATGAAAGCAGGCTGAAAGTGCGCCGCAATTAACATCCGCTCCACTCGAACAACACCTAGACGTAACTGGAGGAAGACATGCCGTTTGCACCGAAGCACCTCGCCGCCGCGCTGGCGGTCGTTCTGGGCACTGCCGCCGGCAGCGCCGCCGCGCAGGTACCGGCCGGGTATCCGGGGAGTTACCAGGGCGTGATCGACGCCGCGAAGAAGGAAGGCAAGCTGATCGTCTACTCGACGACCGACACGGGCCTCGTGCGCCCGCTGATCAAGGACTTCGAAAGCCTGTACGGCGTGAAGGTCGAATACAACGACATGAACAGCACCGAGCTGTACAACCGCTACATCAGCGAGAACGCGGCGAGCAGCACCAGCGCCGACGTGCTGTGGAGCTCGGCGATGGACCTGCAGGTCAAGCTCGTCAACGACGGCCTGATGGCGTCCTACGATTCGCCCGAAAGCCCGAACGTGCCGCAATGGGCGCAGTACCAGAAGCAGGCGTACGGCACGACGTTCGAGCCGCTCGCGATCGTCTACAACAAGCGCCTGATCCCCGAGAACGAAGTACCGACCACGCGCGCCGACCTGATCAAGCTGCTCACCACGCAGGCCGACAAGTTCAAGGGCAAGGTCACGACCTACGACATCGAGAAATCGGGCGTCGGCTTCAACTACCTGACCCAGGACGCGCACGTGAACGAGAAGGTCACGTGGGAGCTCGTGAAGGCGATCGGCGCGACCGGCCCGAAGCTGCAGTCGAGCACGGGCGCGATGATGGAGCGCATCTCGTCGGGCGAGAACCTGATCGGCTACAACATCATCGGTTCGTATGCATACGCAAAGGCGAAGAAGGACAAGTCGATCGGCTACGTGTTTCCGAAGGACTACACGCAAGTCGTGAGCCGCCTCGCCACGGTGTCGAAGAAGGCGAAGAACCCGAACGCCGCGAAGCTGTGGGTCGACTACCTGCTGTCGAAGCGCGGCCAGACGCTGATCGCGAACCAGGCGAACCTGTACGCGATCCGCGCGGACGTGACCGGCGAAACGTCGGCCGCGAGCCTCACGAAGGAACTCGGCGATTCGCTGAAGCCGATCCAGATCGGCACCGGCCTGCTCGTCTATCTCGACCAGTCGAAGCGCCTTGCTTTCCTGAAGCAATGGCAGCAGGCGATCAAGCGCTGATCCGCTGACTGCCGGCCGCCCGCCGCACACGGCGCGGGCGGCCCCTTCCCCTTACCGACTTCCTTGAGGCGGCCATCCGGATGGCCGCAGGGGCGAACTCATGCTTTCAACCAGCACACGCGGAACGGCACCGGCCGTTCCGCCCACCACCGGCCCGCGCGATGCGATTCCCGCGCTGCCGGTCAACAGCCTGCAGCCGCTCGCCGGCATGCTGCGCTGGATCGTCGTCGCGGTGCTGACCATCGCGGTCGCGCTGCCGCTCGGCTTCATCCTGTTCCAGAGCCTGTTGTCCGCACCGTTCTTCGATGCGAACAAGACGCTCGGCATCGAAGGCTTCCGCTTCATCTTCAGCGATCCCGACTTCTGGTCGGCCGTGAAGAACTCGTTCATCATCGCCGGCGGGATGCTGTTCATCTCGATCCCGCTCGGCGGCATCCTCGCGTTCCTGATGGTGCGCACCGACCTGCCCGGCCGCCGCTGGCTCGAACCGCTGCTGCTCACGCCCGTGTTCGTGTCACCGATGGTGCTCGCGTTCGGCTACGTGGTCGCGGCTGGCCCGGTCGGCTTCTACTCGGTGTGGTTCAAGGAACTGTTCGGGCTGCAGAACGTGCCCTGGAACGTGTACTCGATCTTCGCGATCACGGTGATCGTCGGCCTCACGCACGTGCCGCACGTGTACCTGTACTCGTCGGCCGCGCTGCGCAACCTCGGCTCGGACGTCGAGGAAGCCGCCCGCGTGGCGGGCGCCCGCCCGTTCCGCGTCGCGCTCGACGTCAGCCTACCGATGACGATGCCCGCGCTGCTGTTCGCCGGCGTGCTGGTGTTCTTCCTCGGCTTCGAGGTGTTCGGGCTGCCGCTCGTGCTCGGCGATCCGGAAGGCCACCTCGTGCTCGCGACCTACCTGTACAAGCTGACCAACAAGCTCGGCGTGCCGTCGTATCACCTGATGGCCGCGGTCGCGGTGTGCATCGTCGCGATCACGTTCCCGCTCGTGCTGCTGCAGCGTCGCCTGCTGAAAACCGCGAACCGTTTCGTCACCGTGAAGGGCAAGGCCGGCCGCGCGACGGTGCTGCCGCTCGGCGTATGGCGCTGGGTCGCGCTCGCGATCGTCGCGCTGTGGCTGATGCTGACGGTGATCGTGCCGATCTCGGGCATCGTGCTGCGCGCATTCGTGACCAACTGGGGCGAAGGTGTCGCGCTTGCCGAGGTGCTGACGCTGTCGAACTTCATCGAGCTGTTCGAGCAGGACAACCTGGTGCGCGCGATCATCAACACGCTCGGCATCGGCGTGATCGGCGGCGCGCTCGCGATCGGCTTCTACTCGCTCGTCGCGTTCGCCGGCCACCGCCGCCCCGACTGGGCCACCAAGCTGCTCGACTACCTCGTGCTGCTGCCGCGCGCGGTGCCCGGCCTGCTCGCCGGTCTCGCGTTCCTGTGGATCTTCCTGTTCGTCCCCGGCCTGCGCGAGCTGAAGAACTCGATGTGGAGCATCTGGATCGCGTACACGGTCGTGTGGCTCGCGTACGGGATGCGGCTCATCCAGAGCGCGCTGCTGCAGGTCGGCCCCGAGCTCGAGGAAGCCGGCCGCAGCGTCGGCGCGACGCGCAGCCGCGTGTCGCTCGACGTGACGCTGCCGCTCGTGCGTTTCGGCCTGCTCGCCGCGTGGCTCCTGATCTTCATGATTTTCGAACGTGAATACTCGACGGCCGTCTACCTGCTGTCGCCCGGCACCGAAGTGATCGGCGCGCTGCTCGTGTCGCTGTGGGCGACCGGCGCCGTCGACCAGGTCGCCGCGCTTTCTGTCATCAACATCGCGATGGTCGGTGCCGGTCCCGGCGTGGCCCTGCGTTTCGGAGTGAAACTTCATGGATAAGCTCATCGTCGACGACCTGCATCTCAGCTACGGCACCAATCCGATCCTCAAGGGCGTGTCGTTCGAACTGAAGGCCGGCGAAGTCGTGTGCCTGCTCGGCGCGTCGGGCAGCGGCAAGACCACGCTGCTGCGCGCGGTGGCCGGCCTCGAACAGCCGTCCGACGGCCGCATCCAGCTCGACGACCGCGTGTTCTTCGACGGCGCGCAGCGCGTCGACCTGCCCGTCGAGCAGCGCTCGCTCGGCCTCGTGTTCCAGTCGTACGCGCTGTGGCCGCACCGCACCGTCGCCGACAACGTCGGCTACGGGCTGAAGCTGCGCCGCGTCGCACCGGCAGAACAGAAGCGCCGCGTGCAGACCGCGCTCGACCAGCTCGGCCTCGGCCATCTCGCGGAGCGCTTCCCGCATCAACTGTCGGGCGGCCAGCAGCAGCGCGTCGCGATTGCTCGCGCGCTCGTCTACAACCCGCCGGTGATCCTGCTCGACGAGCCGCTGTCGAACCTCGACGCCAAGCTGCGCGAGGAAGCGCGTGCGTGGCTGCGCGAGCTGATCGTGTCGCTTGGGCTGTCGGCCCTGTGCGTGACGCACGACCAGACCGAAGCGATGGCGATGTCCGATCGCATCCTGCTGCTGCGCAACGGCCGCATCGAACAGGAAGGCACGCCGGCCGAGCTGTACGGTGCGCCGCGCTCGCTGTACACGGCCGAGTTCATGGGCAGCAACAACCGGATCGATGCGCGCGTTGCGGCCGTCGACGGCGAACGCGTGACGCTCGCCGGCGACGGCTGGGAACTGCAGGCGCTCGCCCGCGACACGTTCGCGCCGGGCCAGGACGCGCAGGCCGTGATCCGCCTCGAACGCGTACAGGTCGCCGACGGCCCCGGCGCGAACCGGCTGCAGGCCGACCTCGTCACGTCGATGTATCTCGGCGACCGCTGGGAGTACCTGTTCCATTGCGGCGAGATGCGCCTGCGTGCGTTCGGCCACGTGCCGCGTGCGGCAGGCAAGCACTGGATCGAATTCCCGACCAACGACTGCTGGGCGTTCGCGAAAGCGGGCTGACCCGTGCGGCGGGCGCTCCGCCCGCCACCTGCGCGCTTTCCGTCGTGTCATGACCGGCATGTCCGGCGGACGTCTTCTGGCGTCCGCCGCGGCGTGCTGCGCGCCGCATTCGCTTCACCCTGTTTCGCCCTGTTTCACCCACTCACAAGAACCAAGGAGACACCGTCAATGAAGTCACGCGCAGAACGCTCCCTTCGCGCCGCCGTCCTTACCGGCTCGGCCGCCGTCGCCGGGCTTACCGCCGGCGCCGCGCACGCGCAGTCGTCGGTCACGATGTACGGGATCATGGATGCCGGCATCGAGTTCGCCAACCACGCGGCGCCGGAAGGCGGCAATTCGTACAAGCTCAAGTCCGGCAACAAGAACACGTCGCGCTGGGGCCTGCGCGGCGTCGAGGATCTCGGCGGCGGGCTGAAGGCCGTGTTCCGCCTCGAAAGCGGGATCGATCTCGCCAACGGCGCATCCGACGACGGCCCCGACTCGATCTTCGGGCGCCGCGCGACCGTCGGCCTGAAGGGCAAGTGGGGCGAGATCTCGCTCGGCCGCAACTTCACCGTCACCTACGACTACATGCTGCCGTTCGACCCGATGGGTTATGCGCAGAACTACTCGTGGGCGACCTCGTCGATGGCGACCGGCGGCCGCAAGGATGGCATGTTCACGCGCTCGTCGAATGCGGTGCGCTACGACGGCGAATTCAGCGGCTTCAAGTTCGGTGCGATGTACGGCTTCGGCAACGTGCCCGGCAGCGTGAAGACCAGCTCGAAATACGATGCGGCGATCGGCTACGAGGGCGGCCCGTTCGCCGCGGTGCTCGCGTTCGACCGGCAGAACGGCGCGTCCGACAGCGTGACGCCGGCCGATCCGGTCAACTACATCCAGGGGATTCATGCGGGCCTGAGCTACGACTTCGGCAACCTGAAGACGATGGCCGGCTATCGCAACTACAAGCGCACGTATCACACGAGCGCCGCGAATCAGTTGAGCGACATGTATTGGGTCGGCGGGTCGTATCAGTTCACGCCGACGTTCTCGTTGATCGGCGCCGTGTATCACCAGAACATCAAGGGCGGCACGGATGCCGATCCGACGCTCGTGTCGATGCGCGCGCAATACGCGCTGTCGAAGCGCACGGTGCTGTACGCAGCCGGTGCGTTCGCGATCGGGCAGCATGGGCAGAAGGTCGGCGTATCGCGTGACGTCAACGGCTACGGCACCACGCAGGTCGGGGTGACGGCGGGGATTCAGCAGCGGTTCTGAGTCTTACACCGGGTGGCGGGTGGCGGGGCGCGCGTTGCGCGCCGCGTCGCCGGCTGGCTGCCCTACCCTTGGTGGTTGCACGAAGTGGCTCACCGAACCCATCGGTATCCTGACGAGATCACGCGCGCACACGGCGCCCGCCGTGCGTGCGGCCAAGCCGTGCGCCGCCCCTTCATCATCTGCCCTCGCCCATCGTGAAAACCGGACGCACCACGCTGCTCGTGTCGTCCCAATGCGCGCCGACGTCCGCCAGCGGCACGGCCCGCGTCTCGATTGTCAGGCCAGCCGGCCCGGCCGCGTCGAATACGCCGCGCACCGAGGCTAGCAGGCGCGGCAGCGACACACTGCCGAGGCCGCTGCCCATCAGCTCGATGGCCGTCGCCCGCAGCACCGCGCCCGGCAACAGCACGTCCGCGCCGCCGATCGAGCCGATCTGCACGAAGCGCAACCGGCGGCCATCGGGCGTCGCCTTCGCTGCGGCAACCAGTAACGCCTGCGCGCTGCTCCCCCACAGATAGTCGAGCACGACGTCCACGCCCGCGCGGAAATGCGGCTCGAGCGCACGCGCCAGATGCGCGTCGTCCTGCTGCAGCGATACGACGGCATCCGCACCCGCACCGAGCAATGCTTGCAGCGCGGCCGCGTTGCGGCCGGTCGCGATCACCTTCGCGGCGCCGAGGTGCTTCGCGATCCGCACCGCCAGCCGCCCCGACGTACCCGTCGCGCCGTTGACGAGCACCGTCTCGCCCGCGACGAGTTGCGCACGCTCGGTCAACGCGGCCCACGACGACATCCCGGGAATCGCGATCGCCGCGGCCGTCACGTCGTCAAGCGTGTCGGGCAGCGGCACGCATCGTGTATCGGGTGCGATCGCGCGCTCGGCCATCGCGCCGAACGGTGCGGGCGAGCCGAAGAAATAGATGCGTTGCCCGTCGTCGAGACGGCCCACGCCGTCGACACCGACGACGAACGGATAACGCCCGTCCGACGAGTAATGCGTGCCGGACGCACGTGCCTGCGCGATCCGGCTCAACGCGGACGCCGTCACGTCGATCAGGCGGTGGCCCGGCATCGCACGCGGCGCGTCGAATTCCATATGAACGGGACGCTCGCCGGCGCCCGTCACGACTGCTGCTTTCATGGTTGCTCCTTGAATCGGGGATTTCGGTCGACGATTGCGGCGCGCGTCATTGCGCATCGAGCCACGCGCGCAGCGCGGGATCGCGTACGTCCAGCACGTCGAACAGGCCAAGTGCGCGCAACGCGGGCAATGCATCGATCGTGTCGGCCTCCGCGCGCGCCCGGTCGGCGGGCGCGGCGGTCGGGTCGGTCAGCACTCGCGCGTTGACCAGGAACGCGCCGACGGTACCCTTGCGGATCGTCGTTCCGTCGGCCTCGATCCGGTCGGCATGGTCGGGAAGCATCTGTTCGGCTCGCATCGTGTCGTACTCCGGTTGTCATCGATGGACGCAGTGTAGGCGTGCGAATCCGGCCGATCTCCGGTATAACGGCCATTCGATACCGATATCCGGCCATGTCAGATCCCCTTCTTCCCGCTCGATTCGTCACGTCCGACGACGGCCCGTTCGTCGTCGCGGCCGTCCTGTCGCAACGAGACCCGCGCGTGACGCCACCGCACGCGCATGCGCGCGGCCAGCTCGTCGGCGCGCTGAGCGGGCTGCTGACGATCGGGCTCGACGACCAGGACTGGGTCGTGCCGGCGATCCATGCGATCTGGATTCCGCCGCATTGCCGGCATTCGTTGCGCTCGTTCGGCCCGATTTCCGGCTGGTCGGCGTTCGTTGCCGAAGCACGCTGCGCGGCGCTGCCGGATACGCCGCGCGCGATCCGCACGACGCCGCTGCTGCGCGAGGCCGTGCAGCGCGCGGCGAGTTGGGATGGTTCGGAGCTGGATGCCGCGCGGACGCGGATCGCCGACGTGATCCTCGATGAAATCGCGTCGTCGGAAATCGAGGCGCTGGGGTTGGTGCGGCCGCAGGATCCTCGGCTGATAAAGATCACCGATGCGCTTGCCGCGGATCTCGCGGACAACCGTCGGTTGGAGGAATGGGCCGAATGGGCCGGTGTCAGTGCACGGACGATGAGCCGCCGCTTCGTCGCGGAGACAGGGCTGACGTTCGCGCAGTGGCGTCAGCAGGCCAGGCTGCTGCGGGCGCTGGAGAGAATTGCCGACGGCGTGCCGGTAACGACGATCGCGCTCGATCTCGGGTATGACAACGTGAGCGCGTTCATCGACATGTTCCGGCGGGCGCTGGGGACGACGCCGGGGAGGTATATGGAGGCAGGACGGCGCGGCGAGGAATAGGCGCGGCCATGCGCATACATGAAGCCGCACCGCGGAAGGAAAACATGCGACCGACGGAAAACGCCTGCCGCCCCGCTTCGCTCAATACGTCCCGCCCCCCTTCTTCACGGCCTCTGCGCCCTTCCCCTTGAACTGCGCAGCCAACCGCTCCGCACTCCTCGCCAGCAGTGTCGTATCGACACCAACCGCGACGAACAACGCCCCCGCCTCCAGATAGCGCCGCGCAGCCGCCTCATCGGCGCTCAGAATGCCCGGCGCCTTGCCGGCCGCCTTGATCGTCCGGATCGCACCGTCGATTGCCGCCTGCACATCCGGATGCCCCGGATTGCCGAGATGCCCGAGATCGGCCGCGAGATCCGCCGGCCCGATGAACACGCCGTCGACGCCTTCGACCCGCGCAATCGCATCGATCGCATCGAGCCCTGCCCGCGTCTCGACTTGCACGAGCACGGCCATCTCGTCATTCGCGCGATGCAGGTAATCACCGACGCGATTCCACCGCGACGCACGTGCCAGCGCACTGCCCACGCCACGAATCCCATGCGGCGGATAACGCGTCGCCGCCACCGCCACGCGCGCTTCGTCCGCACTCTGCACCATCGGCACCAGCAACGTCTGCGCGCCAAGATCGAGCACCTGCTTGACGATCACCGGATCGTTCCACGGCACGCGCACGACCGGATGCGACGGATACGGCGCGATCGCCTGCAGTTGCGCGAGGATCGTCGGCACCGTGTTCGGCGCATGCTCGCCGTCGATCAGCAGCCAGTCGAAACCGGCACCCGCCACTACTTCGGCGCTGTACGGATTCGCGAGCCCGAGCCACAGCCCGACCTGCGCGTCACCGCGTGCAAGCGCGGCCTTGAAGACATTCGAAGGAATCTGCATCGCTCGCTTACCTCACTCGAAGTAGCACTGGATCGTCCCGAGCGGGCCGTAGTCGACGCTGAACGTGTCGCCCGGCCGCGCCGCGCACGGCCGCGTGAACGAACCGCCGAGCACGATCTGCCCCGGTTCCAGCGCGACGTCGAAGCGCGACAGCCGGTTCGCGAGCCACGCGACGCCGTTCGCCGGATGGTTCAGCACGCCGGCCGCGACGCCCGTTTCCTCGACCACGCCGTTGCGCGACATGATCGCCGCGACCCAGCGCAGGTCGACGTCCTGCGGCTTCACGGGCCGCCCGCCGATCACGACGCCCGCGTTCGCCGCGTTGTCGGCGATCGTGTCGAACACCTTGCGCGGCCGCTTCGTGTCGGGGTCGATCGACTGGCTGCGCGCGTCGATGATCTCGAGCGCCGGCACGACGTAATCAACCGCGTCGTACACGTCGAAGATCGTGCAGTCCGGGCCGGTCAGCCGCTTACCGAGCACGAATGCGAGCTCGACCTCGACGCGCGGCACGATGAAGCGGCCGGTGGGAATCGTGCCGCCGTCGGCGAAGAACATGTCGTCGAGCAGCGCGCCGTAGTCGGGCTCGTCGATCTGCGACGTGTTCTGCATCGCCTTCGACGTGAGGCCGATCTTGTGGCCCTTCAGCGTGCGGCCTTCCGCGAGCTTGAGGGCGACCCACGCGCGCTGGATCGCATACGCGTCGTCGATCGTGATGTCGGGATGGTCGAGCGAGATCTGGCGGATCTGCTTGCGCTCGCGCTCGGCGTCGTGCAGACGCTGCGCGAGCTGGTCGATGATGGCGGGTTCGAGCATGGTCGGATCGGGAATGGGGTTCAGCTAGCCCGCTTGTAGCGGGCGTGGATATTGTTGTGCTTGTACGAGCCGCTTTCGCTGAACTCGGTCAGCTCCATCGACAGCGCAAGGTAGCGTTTCGCATACAGTTCCGCGAAATGCGCCTTGATCGCGTCGAATAGCGCGTCGCACGCGGCCTTTTTCTGCTCGTCGGTGCGGCCCGAGCCGATCTTGAGCGTCACGTGGACGAACGCGTCGTCCTTCGTGCCGTCGGCCACGCAATAGTCCTGCAGTTCGATCGCGCGTGAGCGGATGCCGCCCGTCGGGAACACGCCGCCCTGCGCGATCAGCGTGGCGTTGATCGTGCGCAGCAGCGCGGGAATGCGCGCGTCGTCGCGAATGTTCGCGGTGTATTCGACGACGATATGGGGCATGGCTAGTCTCCTGTCGAATGCGTGGCGTAGTGTTCAGGACAACGGAAAGATCGCATTGATCTGCCCGGTCCCCGAACTCGCGAAATAGTCGGTGACGATCTCGACAGGCTTGTCGTAGCGATCCCAGCCGAGCAAGCCGAGCAGCATCGCCGTGTCGTGCATCCCGCCTTCGCCGTGGCAATGCGTGTTGTACTCGGGCAGCATCGCGCAGAAGGTCTTGAAATCGCCCTGCTTCCATAGCTCGACCACGCGGAGGTCGACTTGCCGGAAGAATTCGCGGCTGATTTCGTGAATCGATTCCTCGGGGCTGCCGTTGTCGTTGAAGCGATGCGACAGCGATCCGCTCGCGAGAAACGCGACGTTCGAATCGCTTTTCTCGATCGCTTCGAGCAGCGCCTCGCCGAAACGCCGGCTTTCGTCGAGCTGATGCCACATGCACCAGCCGGCGATCGACACGACCTTGAAGTGCTGGTCGGCGTTCATGTAGCGCATCGGCACGAGCGTGCCGTATTCGAGTTCGAGGCTGTCGATCTCGTGCGCGCGCGTCGCGATCCCGCGCTCGGTAGCCGTTTCGGCGATCAGCTGGCCGAGCGCCGGGTTGCCCGGATACGCGTACTGCATGTCGCGGATGAAATGCGGCAGCTCGTTGCTCGTGTACGTGCCCGAGAACTGCGCATTGCAGTTCACGTGATAGCCGGCGTTGACGAGCCAGTGCACGTCCGACACGACGATCGTGTCGACGCCGAGCGCGCGACAGCGCTCGCCGATCAGTTGATGGCCGCGGATCGCCGCCTCGCGGCAGCCGTGATGCCTGCCGGGCAATTCCGACAGGTACATCGACGGCACGTGCGTGATTTTTGCGGCGAGGGACAATTTGCCCATCGTTCAAGTCTCCTGTCGACCGGAGTTAGCGCTTTAGCGCTTACTCCGGTCCCATGCTTCGCGGTCGACCGGAGTTAGCGCTTTAGCGCTTACTTCGGTCCCATGCTTCGCGGTCGGCCGGAGTTAGCGCTTCAGCAGTTACTCCGGTCCCATGCTTCGCGGTCGGCCGGAGTCAACGCTTTAGCGGTTACTCTAGCCCCATGCTTCGCGGTCGGCTGGAGTCAACGCTCCAGCGCTTACTCCAGCCCCATGCTTGGCCGGCGTGCCGGCCAAGGAATCATTCTTGCAGCGAAACGACCCGCGCCCGTCACACGCCCCAGCGCGGAATGTGGTGCGAACCCATCGAGATGCACACGTTCTTGATCTCCGCGAACACCTCGAAACTGTACTCACCGCCCTCTCGCCCGGTGCCCGATTCCTTCACGCCGCCGAACGGCTGGCGCAGGTCGCGCACGTTCTGGCTGTTCACGAACACCATCCCGGCCTCGATGCCGCGCGCGAGGCGATGCACCTTGCCGACATCCTGCGTCCAGATGTACGAAGCAAGCCCGTACGCGGTGTCGTTCGCGAGCCGCAGCCCTTCGTCTTCGTCCTCGAACGGGATGATGCACGCGACCGGCCCGAAGATCTCTTCCTGCGCGACGCGCATCCGGTTGTCGACATCGGCCAACACGGTCGGCCGCACGAAGTTGCCGTTGCGCAGATGGTCGGGCAGGCCCGCCGGCTTGTCCGCGCCGCCCGCGACCACGCGTGCGCCTTCCTGCTCGCCGATGCGGATATAGCCCGTCACCTTCTCCCAGTGCTGGCGCGTGATCATCGCGCCGAGATTCGTGGCCGGATCGGACGGATCGCCGACCACCAGGTTGTTCGCGCGGCGCGCGAATTCCTGCACGAAGCGATCGTAGATCGTGCGCTGCACGAAGATCCGCGAGCCGGCCGTGCAGCGTTCGCCGTTGATCGAGAAGATCGTGAACAGCGATGCATCGAGCGCGCGGTCGAAATCGGCGTCGTCGAAGATCAGCACCGGCGACTTGCCGCCCAGCTCCATCGAGTACTTCTTGAGACCGGCACGCTCCATGATCCGCTTGCCGGTGACGGTGCCGCCGGTGAACGACACCGCACGCACGTCCGGATGGCGCACCAGCGCATCGCCGGCCGTCGCGCCATAGCCCTGCACGACGTTCAGCACGCCCGGCGGGATGCCGGCTTCGAGCGCGAGGCGGCCGAGCTGGTCGGCCGTCAGCGGCGACAGCTCCGACATCTTCAGCACGGCCGTGTTGCCGAGCGCGAGACACGGCGCCGTCTTCCACGTCGCGGTCATGAACGGCACGTTCCACGGCGACACCAGCGCGCACACGCCGACCGGCTGGTACAGCGTGTAGTTCAGCATCTGGTCGTCGACCGGATAGGTGCGGCCGTTCATCTGCACGCACACTTCCGCGAAGAAGTTGAAGTTCTCGGACGCGCGCGGAATCAGCTGCTTGCTCGTCTGCGCAATCGGCAGGCCGGTATCCTGCGTTTCCAGCGCCGCGAGCATCGGCACGTTCTTCTCGATCAGCTCGCCGAGCTTGCGCATCAGCTTCGCGCGCTCCTTGGCGGGCGTGTTCGCCCATTTCGGGAACGCTTCCTTCGCGGCGCGCACGGCCGCGTCGACTTCGGCCTCACCGCCCGATGCGACGTCGGTAATGACATCGCCCGTCGCGGGATTCAGCGTCGTGAACGTCTCGCGGCTCTCGACTTCGCGGCCGTCGATCCAGTGCTTGATGGTCATGCTCTCTCCTTGGGCGACGGGCTCAGCCGGCGCGATAGTAGTCTGCTTCGCCGACGATCGTGTTCACGAGCCGGCCAATCCCTTCGATCTCGGTCACGACCTCGTCGCCCGGCTTCGTGTCCGCCAGCCCCTCGGGCGTACCGGTCAGGATCAGGTCACCCGGCGAGAGCGTCATGAAGCCGCTGATGTGCTCGATCAACGCGGGCACGTCGAAGATCATGTCGCGCGTGCTGCCGCGCTGCGTCTCCTGGCCGTTCACCGTCGTGCGCAGCATCAGGTCGCCCGCGTCGCCGATCTCGTCGCGGCTGACGAACCACGGCCCGAGCGGCGTGCAGGTGTCGCGGTTCTTCACGCGCAGGTTCGGGCGGTAGTAGTTCTCGAGATAGTCGCGGATCGCGTAGTCGTTCGCGACCGTATAGCCGGCCACGTAGTCGAGCGCCTGCGCGCGGCTCACGTTGCGCGCGGGCCGGCCGATCACGACGGCCAGCTCGCACTCGTAATGCATGTGGGTGGCGTCGGCCGGGCGCACGGTGCGCGACCGGTGGCCGATGAACGTGTTCGGCCCCTTGAGAAAGATCAGCGGCTCGCTCGGCGCCTTGAACGCGAGCTCTTTCGCATGGTCGGCGTAGTTGAGGCCGAGCGCGAACGTCGTGCGCGGCGCGACGGGCGGCAGCCACTCGACCACCTCTTCGGCCACGACGCGCCCCGTATCGAGGCGGATCGCACCGTCGCCGGCCGGTTCGGCCGCATGCAGTGCGCCGTTGTAGATCACGCGCGCCGTCTTCATCGTCCTTCCTCCGCAATCAGCGTGTGCCGCAACGTGCCGATCCCGGCGGCGGCGATCTCGATCGTGCTGCCCGCGCGGGCGCGCGGCGCGCCGCCGGCAACGCCGAGCAGCAGGACATCGCCCGCGTCGAACGACATGAAGGCCGTCACGTCGGCAATCAGCTCACGCACGGAGCGAATCAGCGAGGCCGTCGAAGCAGACACGGCCACCTCGCCATCGATCCGCACGGTCAGTCCGATCGCATCGACATCGCCCAGCGCGGCGACCGGCACGATGGCCGGGCCCAGCGGGCAGAAACCGTCGCGGCACTTGAAGCGCACGGCCGGACGGTAGTAATCGGGATGCGGCACCGACACGTCGCTCGCGAGCGTGAAGCCGTGAAGGGTGTCGAGTGCCTGCGCGGCCGGCACGCGCGTCGCGCGGCGGGCGAACACGACGGCCACCGACGCGCCGATCTCCAGCGCGTCGACGCCAGCCGGCACGACGACGGCCGCACCGTCGGTCGCATGCGTATTGGCGGGCTTGATGTACAGGATCGGCGCCTGCGGCGGGCGACCGTAAGGCGGTGCGTTCACGGTATCGCCGAGCGCGTCGAGCGCCGCACGCTCGTTGAGCAGCGCACCGTAGACGGTACCGATGGCAACCGGCAACGGCGGCGCCGCGGCGGTCGTGCAAGACAGCTCCATGCGTCATTCCCCTGCCGCGCGTCGCGGCGCATCGTCAATAGTTAATATCTTAAGTAAACAATCGAGCGCTGGCAACCTCGATTACCCTGATATGCGAAATTCACTCCTCACGGCTGTTAAGATTGATGCGTCCCCGTCCTCTGCTCTCCCCGATGAACCGTACGCTCGACCACCGCAACCTGGCCATGCTGCTGCTCGAGGCCCGCGAAACGCTGATGGGTCTGTTTCGCCCCATTCTCAAGGAATTCGCGTTGACCGAACAGCAATGGCGGATCATCCGCGTGCTCGACGGCGAACCGGCGCAAGCGCTCGAAGCGGGACAGATCGCACGACGCTGCTGCATCCTGAGCCCGAGCCTCACGGGCGTGCTGGAACGGATGGAGCGCGACGGCCTGATCACGCGCACGCGCGCGCAGGAAGATCAGCGTCGGCTGCTGGTGAGCCTGACGCCGCAAAGCAGGAAACTGGTCACGGAAATCGGTCCGCGAATCGACGAGCAGTACCGGCAGCTCGAATCGCGGTTCGGCCAGGACGGCCTCGAAGACATCTATCGCGCGCTCGACCGGCTCATCGAGCTCGGCGGCAACACGTGAAAACGGCGCCCGCTCCCGCCAGCCGCGGGAACGGGCGCCGGTGCCGCGCGGGCGATCAGTGCACCGCGCCGCGCATCAGCTCGGTCACGGCCACGCCGCGCGACGTGCGCATGCATTCCTCGACGTAATCGATGAACGGCAACGGCTCGAAATCGATTTCGTCGCGCACGCGGCGATTGTCGAACACGCGATCGACCGTCGCAAATTCCCCGCAGCGCTGCAGTGCCCGGCCGATCACGCGCTCGAGTGCCGGATCGGTCCGCCCGAGCACATCGCGCACCACGAGCGGCAACTCGGCTGGCGCACACGCCGCATAGCGCGGCGCGCCCGTCATCCCCGCCGCCTCGTCCATCGCACGCACGATCTGAGCAACCTGCGGCGCCTCGTCTCCGGCCGACACGTGATACAGGTCGTGCGCGAGCGTCGGCTTGACGGCCAGCAGCATCGTCGCGCGCGCCACGTCGTCCACCGACACGATGTCGATGCGCGTCATCGGCCGCGCGGTGAAACGGCGCGCGGCATGCGCGAGCCGGAACATCCAGAACGAATTCGGCGCGGGCCGCGTACCGAGCACCGTGTGGCCGACCACATGCGACGGCCGCACCACGACGAGCGGCAGCCCGAGCGCGCGCAGACGCTGCTCGGTCTCCGCCTTCGCATGCAGGTAGTCCGCCGCCAGCACCGCACCCGGCAGGCCTTCTTCATCGCGCGCAACGTCATTCACTGCGTCGCCCGCGGCCTCTTCCTGCACGATCCCGCCGCGGCCCGCATGCGCATAGGCC
>NZ_JAAGPG010000170.1:0-234 GCF_017104665.1 Burkholderia sp. Se-20378
TAAAAAAAAAAAACAAAAAAAAAAAAAAAACAAACATCTAGATAACAAGCTATAACCTGTATCAAATTAAAGGTCTTTACACCACGGTTCAGACATGCACTCAGGTACAACAGCCACGATTATTCTCTGCTCGTATGTACTCTATTCACGCGTAAGTACTTATAATTACATCATACATCACTCGAGCATACCTACTCTCGCAATCGTCACACCATCCAGACTTATCTCTATGAT
>NZ_JAAGPG010000171.1:0-16041 GCF_017104665.1 Burkholderia sp. Se-20378
CTCCTTCGACACGAGTCGGCCGATTCGCTGCAGCAGTACCTCGCGCAGGCCGAGCTCGCGTGCGGAGAGGACGAGTACGTGATCGTTCGCATACGCGATCCGGCCGCCCTGGTCGAATGCGAGCGACCCGTGGCGCACGCATGTCGGGCCGCCGCCCGCGCCGCGCCGGGTCAGCGCGCGCACGCGCGCCTCGAGCTCGTTGAGCGCGAACGGCTTGGCCATGTAGTCGTCGGCGCCGAGGTCGAGCCCCTTCACGCGCTCGTCGACGCTGTCGGCGGCCGTCAGGATCAGCACGGGGAGGTTGGAATTGCGGGCGCGCAGGCGCTTGAGCACGTCGAGCCCGGGCATTTTCGGGAGCCCGAGATCGAGGATCAGCAGGTCGAAGGTCTGCATCGACAGCGCGGTATCGGCGTCGACACCGGTCCTCACGTGGTCGACTGCATAGCCCGATTGGCGGAGTGACCGGGTGAGGCCGTCCGCGAGTATGCTGTCGTCTTCCGCGATGAGAATTCGCATGGTGCTGACCGATGGCCGGCAGGGCGTTCACGCCGGCCGGCTGTCTCCGAAGTTATTCGTGTACAACGCAGCCTGCATTGCGGGCTTGCACAAAACACTGTTTTTTTATACAGTGTCTGCATTCGTGGGCGGCGCTTGAAAGTGGGCGCGCCTTTAACAGACGCTGCTCATCATAGCAAAGGACGATTCATGGAAGATAGCAAGAAGGGCTCCGGGATGACCGCCGAGAAGAGCAAGGCGCTGGCCGCCGCGCTTGCCCAGATCGAAAAGCAGTTCGGCAAGGGCTCGATCATGCGCATGGGCGACGGCGAGGCGACCGAGAACATCCAGGTCGTGTCCACGGGCTCGCTCGGTCTCGATATCGCGCTCGGCGTCGGCGGCCTGCCGCGCGGCCGGGTGGTCGAAATCTACGGTCCGGAATCGTCCGGTAAAACCACGCTCACGCTGCAGGTCATTGCCGAACTGCAGAAGATCGGCGGCACCGCAGCGTTCATCGACGCCGAGCACGCGCTCGACGTTCAATATGCAGCGAAGCTCGGCGTGAACGTGCCGGAGCTGCTGATCTCGCAGCCGGACACCGGCGAGCAGGCGCTTGAAATCACCGACGCGCTGGTGCGCTCGGGCTCGATCGACATGATCGTCATCGACTCGGTCGCGGCGCTCGTGCCGAAGGCCGAAATCGAAGGCGAGATGGGCGATTCGCTGCCGGGTCTGCAGGCTCGCCTGATGTCGCAGGCGCTGCGCAAGCTGACCGGCACGATCAAGCGCACGAACTGCCTCGTGATCTTCATCAACCAGATCCGGATGAAGATCGGCGTGATGTTCGGCAACCCGGAAACCACGACGGGCGGCAACGCGCTCAAGTTCTACTCGTCGGTGCGTCTCGACATCCGCCGGATCGGCTCGATCAAGAAGAACGACGAGGTGATCGGCAACGAAACCCGCGTGAAGGTCGTCAAGAACAAGGTGTCGCCGCCGTTCCGCGAAGCGATCTTCGACATCCTGTATGGCGAAGGCATTTCGCGTCAGGGCGAGATCATCGATCTCGGCGTGCAGGCGAAGATCGTCGACAAGGCGGGCGCCTGGTACAGCTACAACGGCGAGAAGATCGGCCAGGGCAAGGACAACGCGCGTGAATTCCTGCGCGAGAATCCGGAAATCGCACGCGAGATCGAGAACCGCATTCGCGAATCGCTTGGCGTGGTCGCCATGCCTGATGGTGCAGGCCAGGACGAAGCCGAGGCGATGGACGAAGAAGAGTGATGGTCGGGCGCCGAGGTCAGGCTGGCGAGCCGGAGGAGAGCGACGCGCCCGAAACGGCGGGTCGCTCCGGCCGGCGAACCGGATCCTCGGGCGCCGATCGGCGGGGCGCGGGCAGCGATGCCGCGAACCGCACCGCGACGAGGGCATCCGACGATGCCCTCGTTTCGTTTGAGATTGCCGCACCGGACAATCCGTTCGACGACGATGAATCGTTCGACGCGCACGACCGCTCCCGCCGTCGTGTTTCCGGTGTCCGCTTCCCGGGCGATCGCGCAGCCGACGCATCGGCGCCGGCCAGGGAAGATGTCTATACCCGCAGCAGCCAGCATCCGCGCCGTACACGTCGCGCATCGGGTGCTTCTTCCAATGCCTCGTCAGGTGACGCTCCGGGCGCTGCCGAGCGCAAGTCATCGAAGCCTCAGCGATCGTTGAAGGGCCGCGCGCTCGGCTATCTGTCCCGCCGTGAATACAGTCGCACCGAACTCGCGCGCAAGCTCGCGCCTTACGTCGGTGAAGACGAATCCGTCGACCCCGTGCTCGATGCGCTGGAACAGGAAGGCTGGCTGTCCGATGCGCGGTTTGCCGAGAGTCTCGTGCATCGTCGCGCGTCGCGTGTGGGCGTCGCGCGCATCGTCAGCGAGCTGAAGCGTCATGCGGTGGGCGACACGCTCGTCGAGGAAGTGAATGCCCAGCTCCGCGAGACCGAATGGACGCGTGCGCAGGCGGTCTGGCGCAAGAAATTCGGTGCACTGCCGCAAACGCCGGCCGAGCGTGCGAAGCAGGCGCGCTTTCTTGCCGCGCGCGGCTTCTCGAGCGCGACCATCGTGAAGTTGCTGAAGGTCGGCGACGATTTCCCGATCGACGACTGACCGCGCCGATCGCGCGCGTGGCGCGCGATTTTGCTGCAATGCAACCGCTTCCGGACAGGCGGGAATACCCGCCGTCGCGTCAAACTGTCTCAAATACCCAATATGCTAAAATCCATGGGTTTTCCTCTTCGGCCTCAACCTCCAGCATGCCGCTATCCGAGCCCGTGCCCCGTCAGTTGCGACATCAACGCGCAATCCGAGCGGAAGCGTACGAGCGCGGCGACGGCTTGTGGGACATCGAAGCCTGCCTGACCGACCACAAGCCGCGCGATGTCGCGCTTGCGTCGGGCATCCGGCCCCAGGGCCTGCCGATCCACGAACTCTGGCTGCGCGTGACTATCGATCGTGACCTCAATGTCGTCGACGCCGAAGCGTCTTCGGAATGGGTTCCCTATCCCGGTCACTGTCAATCCGCCTCTCCCGCCTATCGGGCCCTTATCGGGCTCAATCTCTTCCGCAATTTCCGCCGCAACGCGAACCGGCTGCTCGCCGGCGTCGCAGGCTGCTCCCATCTCACCGAACTGTGCGCCGTGCTGCCGACGGCAGCGATCCAGGCGTTCGCCGGTGATGTGTGGAACGTGCGCGAGGAGGGGGGCGAAGGGCCGGATCATGGCGGCGTGCACGACGAAGCGCCTTTCCAGCTCGGCCGCTGCCGGGCATTGCGGTTCGACGGCGAGGTCGTGCGGCAGTACTACCCGCGCTGGTATGGCGCGAGCCGGCCGGACGTGCCCGGTGAAGGCAGCACGAAGGAATGAACGGAAATCATTCGAAGAAGCGTCTAAAGCGACTTTTCATCCAACTCTCAGACTGAAGGGAATCACGCATGAAGATTCACGAGTACCAGGGTAAGGAAATCCTGCGGAAATTCGGAGTCGCGGTACCGCGCGGCAAGCCGGCGTTCTCGGTGGACGAGGCCGTCAAGGTGGCAGAAGAGCTCGGCGGCCCGGTATGGGTCGTGAAGGCTCAGATTCACGCGGGTGGCCGTGGCAAGGGCGGCGGCGTGAAGGTGGCGAAGTCGATCGAGCAGGTCCGCGAATACGCGAACCAGATCCTCGGCATGCAGCTCGTCACGCACCAGACGGGCCCGGAAGGCCAGAAGGTCAACCGCCTGATGGTCGAAGAAGGCGCCGACATCAAGCAGGAACTGTATGTCAGCCTCGTCGTCGATCGCGTGACGCAAAAGATCGTTCTGATGGGTTCGAGCGAAGGCGGCATGGACATCGAAGAAGTTGCCGAAAAGCACCCGGAACTGATCCACAAGGTCATCGTCGAGCCGTCGACGGGCCTGCTCGACGCGCAAGCGGACGACCTCGCCGCGAAGATCGGCGTGCCGGCTGCTTCGATTCCGCAAGCACGCGCAATCCTGCAAGGCCTGTACAAGGCATTCTGGGAAACCGACGCATCGCTGGCTGAAATCAACCCGCTGAACGTCTCCAGCGACGGCAAGGTCATCGCACTCGACGCGAAGTTCAACTTCGACTCGAACGCGCTGTTCCGCCACCCGGAAATCGTTGCGTACCGCGACCTGGACGAAGAAGATCCGGCTGAAATCGAAGCGTCGAAGTTCGACCTCGCGTACATCTCGCTCGACGGCAACATCGGCTGTCTCGTGAACGGCGCAGGCCTGGCGATGGCGACGATGGACACCATCAAGCTGTTCGGCGGCGAGCCGGCGAACTTCCTGGACGTCGGCGGTGGCGCGACGACCGAGAAGGTCACGGAAGCGTTCAAGCTGATGCTGAAGAACCCGGATCTGAAGGCGATCCTCGTGAACATCTTCGGCGGCATCATGCGCTGCGACGTGATCGCGGAAGGTGTGATCGCCGGTTCGAAGGCCGTGAACCTGAACGTGCCGCTCGTCGTGCGCATGAAGGGCACGAACGAAGACCTCGGCAAGAAGATGCTGGCCGATTCGGGCCTGCCGATCATCTCGGCGGACAGCATGGAAGAAGCTGCCCAGAAGGTCGTCGCGGCTGCCGCAGGCAAGTAAGCGCGCTATTGAACACGCTGGCGGCGCGGTTCGTACGCGACGCCAATCGAACAGAGGTCAAAATACATGTCGATTCTGATCAACAAGGACACGAAGGTCATCACGCAGGGCATTACCGGCAAAACCGGTCAGTTCCATACGCGCGCCTGCCGTGAATACGCAAACGGCCGCGAAGCATTCGTCGCGGGCGTGAACCCGAAGAAGGCCGGCGAAGATTTCGAAGGCATTCCGATCTACGCAAGCGTCAAGGAAGCGAAGGCAGAAACCGGCGCAACCGTGTCGGTCATCTACGTTCCGCCGGCAGGCGCAGCTGCTGCGATCTGGGAAGCGGTCGAAGCCGATCTGGATCTCGCGATCTGTATCACGGAAGGCATCCCCGTCCGCGACATGATCGAAGTGAAGGACCGCATGCGTCGCGAAGGCCGCAAGACGCTGCTGCTCGGGCCGAACTGCCCGGGCACGATCACGCCGGACGAACTGAAGATCGGCATCATGCCGGGTCACATCCACCGCAAGGGCCGCATCGGCGTCGTGTCGCGTTCGGGCACGCTGACGTATGAAGCAGTTGCTCAGCTGACGGCACTCGGCCTCGGCCAGTCGTCGGCAGTCGGTATCGGCGGCGACCCGATCAACGGTCTGAAGCACATCGACGTGATGAAGATGTTCAACGACGATCCGGATACGGACGCAGTCGTGATGATCGGCGAAATCGGCGGTCCGGACGAAGCCAATGCCGCCGAGTGGATCAAGGACAACATGAAGAAGCCGGTCGTCGGCTTCATCGCTGGCGTCACGGCGCCTCCGGGCAAGCGCATGGGCCACGCCGGCGCGCTGATCTCGGGCGGTGCGGATACGGCCGAAGCGAAGCTGGAAATCATGGAAGCGTGCGGCATCACCGTCACGCGCAATCCGTCGGAAATGGGCCGTCTGCTGAAGAAGGCGCTGTAATATTTCCCCTGGGTTCGTCCTGCAGAAAACGCCGGCTTTGCCGGCGTTTTTTGTTATGCTCGCGCAATGAATTCGTAAGCACCGGGCATGCATCGCGCATGTGCCGGCGATGAACCGGGTCGCCCGCGGGCGGCCGCCGTCCTGCCCGTCACGCCATGCTCGAATTCCTGACGTCGCTCCACTGGGGCGCCGTACTCCAGATCGTCATCATCGATATCCTGCTCGGCGGCGACAACGCCGTCGTCATCGCGCTCGCATGCCGCAACCTGCCCGCGAACCAGCGGCTGCGCGGCGTCATCTGGGGCACCGCGGGTGCGATCCTGCTGCGCGTCGCGCTGATCACGTTCGCGGTCGCGCTGCTCGACGTACCGTTCCTGAAGCTCGGCGGCGGGTTGCTGCTGCTGTGGATCGGCATCAAGCTGATGGCGCCGGCCGGCGACGCGCACGACGACATCAAGCCGGCCAGCCGGTTGTGGGACGCCGTGAAGACGATCGTGATCGCCGATGCGGTGATGAGCCTCGACAACGTGATCGCGATCGCGGGCGCGGCCGAACAGGCCGACCCGTCGCACCGGATCGCGCTCGTGATCTTCGGGCTCGTCGTCAGCGTGCCGATCATCGTGTGGGGCAGCACGCTGGTGCTGAAGCTGCTCGACCGTTTCCCGATCGCCGTGGCGTTCGGCGCCGGGCTGCTCGGCTGGATCGCGGGCGGGCTGATCGTGAATGACCCGGTCGGCGACCGCTGGCCGGTTCTCGATACGCCGGAGGTCCTCTACGGCGCGAGCATCGCGGGCGCGCTGTTCGTCGTGGCGATCGGTTACACGCTCAGGAAGCGTCGCGACGCGCCGCACGCACACTGACATTGGCCGTCCGGCCGACTGCCGGATTCACGGCCCGCTGGCTACGATCGAGACGCCTGCCTTTACCGGCAGGCGTTTTTCGTTTCCGGAGCCTGCCATGTTCGAAGCCTTTTCCGTTTCCCTGTTCCGTCGTGTGGCCGCCGATCTGCGGCGCGCGAACCGGCCGTCGCCGCGCTGGCGGCCGGCCGGCTTCACGCTGATCGAACTGATGATCGTGCTGGCGATCGTCGGCGTGATCGCGGCCTACGCGATTCCCGCATACCAGGACTACCTTGCGCGCTCGCGCGTCGGCGAGGGGCTCGCGCTTGCGTCGTCCGCGCGACTCGCCGTTGCCGACAACGCCGCAAGCGGCGCGAGTCTCGACGGCGGCTACAGCCCGCCGGCCGCGACCCGCAACGTCGAATCCGTAGCAATCGACGGCGAGACCGGCCAGATCACGGTCGCATTCACCACGCGCGTCGCCGCGGCGGGCACCAATACGCTGGTACTCGTGCCGTCCGCGCCCGACAAGGCCGATGCGCCCACCGCACGCGTACCGCTCAAAAAGGGCGCGATGCAGGCCGGGGCGATCGCGTGGGAGTGCTTTGCCGGCGGCAAGAATGCGTCGTCGTTGCCGGCACCGGGAGCAGGGCCATTGCCGGGTGACGCTGCGACGCTGCCGGCGAAATATGCACCGGCGGAGTGCCCCGCGTAGTGCCGGTGGCGGAGAAGGGCGGCGCGGGCGGTATGCGCCCGCCCGCCGCTTTAGCCGGCCGTGACGGCCGCTCCGCGTCGGGTCGCGGCGCGAAGGCCCCGCACAGAGGGGGGAAAGTTTTGTATAGTGCGCCGGTTGCTGACATCCGGTTCGCTCATGCCTTCTACTTTTTCCCGTTCGTTGCCGCTCGTTGCGCTGGCTGTCGCCCTGATCGTGCCGTACGCGATCACGAATCACACGTATCCGATCCCGACCTTCTACTCCGAGTTTTCCGCGCTGTTGCTGTATCTGCTGGTGGGGGTGTCCGTCGTGCTGCTCGCGCGCACGGGCCGCCCGGCCGAGCCGTTTGCGGCGCCGGCCGCGTTCGTCGCGCCGCTCGGGTTCGCCGTGGTGCTCATCGCGCAGGTCGCGCTGATCGCGCTCAAGGTGCCGTCGATGAACTGGCTGGCGGTCGGCTATCTCGCGGCCGCGCTGGTCGCGATGCAGGCCGGCTATACGCTCGCGCGCGACGGGCTGGCCGAGGCCGTGTCGCGGATGATGGCCGGCGCGCTGCTCATCGGCGGCGTGTTCGCGGTCGGAACGCAGATCGTTCAGTTGTTCCACCTCGAGTCGGCGCTGTCGCCGTTCGTCGTGATGTACAACGTTGCGGTCGATCGCCGTCCGTACGGCAACATGGCGCAGGCGAACCATCTGGCCAGCTACATCGCGTTCGCGCTCGCGGGCGCGCTGTATCTCGTGCAGACGCGCCGGCTCGCGGTATGGGCGTGGCTCGCGCTGTCGATCGTGCTGTCGGTCGGTCTTGCGCTGACGGTGTCGCGCGGGCCGTGGCTGCAGGTCGCGGTAATGGTCGTCGCGGGCTTCTGGATGGCGTGGCTCGAATCCCGCCGTGCGCCGGGCAATGCGCGCGCGTGGGCGATCCCGGTCGTGCTGGCGGTGGCGTTCATCGCGGTGAACGTCGCGGTGCGCTGGGCGAACGTCCACTACCACCTCGGGCTCGCGGAATCCGCGGCCGACCGGATGCGTGACGCGGGGCAGATCGCGCCGCGCCTCGCGCTGTGGAAGTACGGGCTCGCGATGTTCCGCGAACATCCGCTGCTCGGCGTCGGCTGGGGCGAGTTCCCGTCGCACCAGTTCGCGCTCGTGCGCTCGCTTGGCGGCGTCGAGATCGCGAACAACTCTCATGACATCTTCATCGACCTGCTCGCGAAGTCCGGCCTCGTCGGCCTCGGCGTGCTCGTCGTCGCGCTCGTGACATGGTTCGTGCGTGCGGTGCGCGCGCCGCAGTCGAGCATGCGCGTGTTCGGCTTCGCGCTGATCGGCATCCTGCTGATGCACGCGCTGGTCGAGTATCCGCAGCAGTACATGTTCTTCCTGTTGCCGGCAATGTTCGTGATCGGGCTGCTCGAGGTGAAGCCGCTGCGCATCCTGCCGGGGCGTGCGGCATTCGGGCTGTTCGCGGTGCTGTCGGTCGGCGGCGTGCTGGCGGCGGTGCCGGTGCTGCGCGACTACCAGCGCGCGGAAGTGCTGTATTACGGCAGCGATCCGGCCGCGCAGTACCGCGATGCGCCGTCGCTGCTGTTCGGCGCGTGGGGCGAATACGGTGCGGCCACGCTGCTCCCGATTTCGGCGGACGACCTGCCGGCCAAGCTCGCTGCCCATGAGCGCGCGATCGCGCTGCTGCCCGGCGAGACGGTGCTGCGTCGCTATGCGGCGCTGCAGGCGCTGGCCGGCCGCGAGGCCGACGCGCTCGACACCGTCGCGCGCCTGCACGTGTTTGCGAAGGAGTTGAAGGACTGGCCGCAGCAACTGGCGGCGCTGTACAAGCTGTGCGACCAGCAGCCGGCGCTGAAGCCGTTCAAGGCGGCAGTCGTCGCGAAATACGGCGAAGTTCCGGCCGATGCGGCCGACGACGAGGACGAGGACGATTCGGATTGATGTGCGCAGCGCCTGCCGGAACGGGGAATTCCGGCATGTGCCGCTCCGTGACGAAGCAGTGGTGCGCGTTGGGCGTTAGAGCCCGGCGCGAGTCGTGCGAACCCGGCCGCGTATCGATTACCTCGCGAATTGGGTGGATTCCGGCTAAGGGCGCGGCGATTCGCGTCAACCATTGTCAAATCGCCGCCGCTCGCCGGGCCGCGCGTGCACAATGCGCGAAAGCGCTCGTGTGACAGCCCGTGTGGGGTGGGGCACGGAGCGAACACAGGCAGTACCCCGGCCACCGGGGAAGTCCGCCACGCAGGATCGCGGCCGAGCATCGATCGGCCGTGCGGCCGTAACGGGGCGCCGGTCCGATGGCCGCGGCGCAGTGGGATGCATGCGATGCGGCCGGGCGACGTTTCCCGGTGCGCGGCGCGTGCGTCCGGAACAGTGCTGAAGAACGATATTCGACCATGGCCATTCGCTCGACCTACCTGATCCTGCCTGCCGTCGCGATGCTGTTTTCCGGCTGCGCGATGCTGTCGTCGTCGCAGGAAAGCAAGCTGACCTGCCACATTCCGCGCGCCGTCTATCCGGATACCGCGAAGCCGCTTACGCGCCCGGCGACCGTGCTCGTGCGCGCGCTGATGACGACGTCCGGCGAAGCGCAGAACGTCACCGTGACGACGAGCAGCCGCAATGCGGCGGCCGATCGCGCGGCCGTCGACGCGATGACGCACGCGACCTGCGTGCAGACGGGCGCGACCGCGAACCCGTTCCTGCTGACCCAACCGTTCGTGTTCGAGCCGCAGCGCGGCCAGTGAAGCGAGGGCGGCGTGGCCGGCCGTGTGCGTGCGGCCAAGGCCATCGTGCGCGAGACAGGTCGCTGCGGTTCGCGATCGTGACGATCGAGCAGCTGCGGTGAGGGCCGGCCGCCGAGGCGGCCGGCGCGCGATCAGAAGGTCCGTTTCTTCAGCGTATAGGCGTGCAGCCAGTACAGCGTGTTGGTCTGCGCGTCGAAGTAGCCGCCCTGTGCGGTCTTGTCTGACGTTTTATTCCACGACTTGCCGGCGTCGGTGCTGCTGAACGTCAGGTCGATCGGTGCGCCGCCGCCGGTACCGCCGCTTCCGGAGTTCGGATCGGTTGCATAGACGAGCAGGAGGCCGTTTCGACCGATGCTCATGCTGTCGAGCGTGAGCTTCTCGTCGAAGGTGTGCAGTTGCTGCACGGACTCGGGATGGTCGTTCGTCCACGTGGAAATGGCGCCCGTCCGGTGGCCGTTGTCGTGATCGTCGCCGTTTTGAGGCTCGTCGAGATGCGACAGCGTGTACAGCGAATAACGTGATCCCGATTCCGGCGTAGTGTCGAGCGCAGTGATGACCTGGCCCGGCAGTACGGTATCCGTCACGAATGCGTGCTGCCCCCAGTCGAGCCGGTCGACTACGCTGTGAGCCGGTGCTTCGGCAGTCTGTGCGACATGGTAGGCGATTCGCAGAACACCGTCCGGGCCGAGGCTGATTGCATTGAAATCCTGGCGCGTCTCGCTGCCGACGCGTGCATCGGCCGGCACATCGATCGCCTGCCACGTGTTTCCGCCGTCCGAAGTCCGCCATATGCGCGGCCCCCAGCCGGCCGCGTAGCCGCGCTGCGGATCGAGAAAGAGCAGGCGGCCGATGTTCTGGCTGGCAGGCCATTGAAGTTGCGACCAGGTCAGGCCGCCATTGGTCGATTTCCACAGCCGGGTGGTTTGCGGCGCGTCGCCGCCTTGTGCCTCGGGAGCCTTGTAGTTCATCCATGACGTACTGATGAACTGAACGGTCCAGTCGGGCGAGTACCACCAGGCGGCATCCTGGCCGACCTGCTGGAATTCGCGCTTCATCCCGCCGTCGATGGTGCCGCGGAAGAAGCTGATCGTCATGCGGTTCAGCAACTCGCCGGTGTCGTTCATCCACGCTTCGGTCGGCTCGGGCCGCTGCGGCTCGTTCGATTCGGCCTGGGGCTTGAACGTCACTTCGGGATTGGCGAGCTTGACACTCATCACCTCATTGCCCTTGATGCGGAAGTTGCCGCCACCATATGGCGCGTCGTTCCGCATGAAGCTTGTCGAAATCGTCTCCCAGCCCGTCGTCATATTTACGTACCCATATGTTGCAATGGCCAGGGCAACGAGGCCACCGGCGATCCATTTCCAGCGCTTGTGTTTTCGCATGTCACTTTTTCAGCAAACGTTCGAGCGCGCGGTTGACTTCATCGGCCGCATCCGTCCCCCACTCGCGTGCCTTGTCGGCGGCGTCCGAGCCCCACTCGCGCGCCTTGTCGACCGCATCCTGGCTCCATTCGCGCGCTTTTGCCTTGGCGACGGGAATGCCTGCGTCGATTGCCTGTTGGCGCGTGCGCGCGTCGCCCCATTCCTCGATGTTCGGCCGCCTGCCGATCTTGACGAGATCCGAGACCGGCAGGCCGGCCAGCCCTCCGTCCAGATACGCCAATGGGTGAGTGACGAAGGCGAAGGTCTTGAACGTTTCTCCGTCCTTGTCCAGCTCCAGTTCGTATCGCGTCACCTGCATCGAGAGCTTGCCGTTTCCCGGTTTCGCGCTTTTGATTGCGATCTGGTTTCCCTGCATGTTCTGGTACAGCCCGATCTCGATGTATTTCTGAAGCCACCACCGCGCGTTATCCAGCCATTTCTTTCCCTTTGCCGTGAGGGTGGGGTAGAGATTGGTGCCGTAATCCGAGCAATAGTAGTAGCCGTAGCTCACATAGTAAGCAGGCGGCTTATGCCCGCACCCGATATGACGCATCATGAAATTGCCGTGGCGGGACCAGTCCGAATCGATGCTTTTCGGCTTGAGCAGGTCCTCCCGCCGGTGCAGCAGATCATGGACGACTTTCTTGTCTTTCCACGGATCCCATGACGTGGCAAATTTCTTGACGGTCTCCCATGCGCTCGACATGCTGACCTTCTCGACCGTTTCCCAGTACTCGCCGTGAAGCGGCAGGTAGTAGAACGGGCAAGTGCCAATGATGGAATCGGCGGCCGGCGTGACATGCTTGTCGCAGATGCTGATCTGCACCTTCGGCCGATCCTTGTAGCCGGTCGGCGTCAGCATCCCCGCGCCGGTACCCAGCACGTTGTCCTTCTGTTGCACGTCAGCCATTCGATTTCCCTAGAAACTTGACGACGACGTCATGCGGCACGTGGCTTTGCGTGAGCCCTGTTTCGCCTGCCGCGTTGGTGACGCCTTCCGAGATCAGCGTGCCGTTCGAGAACATCTGGTAGCGCGTGTTCGCGACCGGAATGTCGGTGCCGGCCCAGTGCGCGATGAACGCCTTGTCGTAGTTGCCGGTCGAGTTCGGCAGCGTCGGCATGGTTTGCGACAGGTGCGTGGGGCCGCTGAACGCATGCTGCGCGCCCTTGATGTCGATCTTGCCGGGCGCATGCACCTCGATGTTGCCGTTCGCGATGCGGATATACGCGCCACCGGATGTCAGCAGGATTTCCTTCGCCGCGGCGCCTTCGACCGACTCGGTGACCGCCAGCAGCTTCAGCGCCTTCTGCGCGGTCAACTCGATGCCCTCCGCGTGCGCCTGGATCTCCACCTTGCCCTTGCCGGCGAACAGCTTCATGCCCGCGTTCTGCGCGAACAGGCTGATCCGGTCGAGAACGCTCGCGATCAGCGACTTCCCGGCCGCGACATGCGTGCTCTGTCCGCTGACGAGGTTGACGTGCTGGTCCGCGGTGAAGTGCACCGATTGCTGCGTCGCCAGCGTGATGCCGGCCGGGCTGCCGAACAGCATCAGGGGTTCCTTGAACGCATTGGCGCTGCCGGTTCCGCCGCCGCCGGTTCGCCCGCCCGACGCGCTGCCGCTCACGCTGTTCTGCGTCGCATCGGTGAACTGCTTCAGCGCGGCGTGGCCGGGGTCGAGCGACTCGCCCTGATGCTGCGCGCTGACCCCCGACATCGCTTCCATCAGGCCTTCCGCCGTGACGAGCTGCTGTTGCGTCTCCTTGACGTCGAGCGGCTGGCTCGCCGGTTGTTTCGGATGCGTGGTGACGTACAGGCCGCGATTCGCGCGAACCGCGCCGAAGGCGTCGGAGCGCAGGTCGAACCCGCTGCCGAGGTAGCTGCCGCGGTTGTTGCCCGTGTGGTCGATCAGGTAGCCGAGGTGCAGGTGCGTGTTGGCCTGGCTGCTGTACAGGTGCACGCGGTTCTGCGCGGTCGCGTCGTCGAGCACCAGCTGGTTGTAACCGACGCCCGCGTATTCCTTCGATCGGTATCCGGACAGGATGCCGTTGCTGTGCCATTGCGGGCTGGTCGCGCCGTTGTACAGCTTCCCGACGACGATCGGACGATCGCAGTCGCCGCCGAGGAAATCGACCAGCACTTCCTCGCCGCTGCGATGGGGGTGCACGGCGCCATAGCCGCTGCCCGAATCCGATGCGGCGGCGCGCAACCAGCACGAGGCCTTCTCGTCGCCGTCGTTGAGGCGATCCCAGTGGAAGCGGACCTTGATTCGATTGAGTTCGTCGGTGTGGACTTCTTCGCCTTGCGGTGCGACGACGATCGCCGACTGCAGATGCATCGGCGGCTTCGGGTGTTCGAACGGGCTGCGGAACGGCACCGTGGTGCGCTGCGCTTCGATGCTGACCTGGAAAACGCCCGCGCTGCCGTCCGGATGCCGGACATGCGGCAGGTCGGCGCCGCCGGCCTGCACGAGGTCGTCGATTTCGGCCTGCAGGCTGTGCGGGAATCCGGCCTGCCGATCGGCGACGGGCAGGTTGTTGGCGATCAGCCATGCCGTTTCGATCACGGCGAAGCGGCGCTGGCCGGCATCGTCCTTGTCGTGTTCGGGGTGATCCGCGAGCTCGAACGTGCGTCCCGCGTCCATGCGCCGGACGCCGCCGATACCGTGGAAGCGCTTCGCGTGCGACTCCTGTTCCTCCATCCAGATCTTCGACAGATGGTCGCCGCGAGACTGTTCGGCGTACGTGTAGGCCCCGGTGTATTCGTAGACTTCGAGTTGTTGCGGCAGGTCGCCCTGGTTCGCGATCGTCGGCAGGTGAGTCGCCTTCGGATTCGATGCGGTGGGCGGCTGCTTGTAGTCGAACGTGCGCGTCGTGCGCGCGACGCTGCGCAGCGTGCGCGTGCCGGAGAACTGGACGAGCGTGTCGGCTTCGTCGTGAGCGCCGGCGTGATGAAAGCGCAGGGTCTGCGGCGCCAGCGCGGGCAGCGCATCGATCCGGTCGACGATGACGAGCTTGTGCGACTTGCCGTCCTGCGCCTGCTCCCAGAAACCGTACAGGCCTTCCGATTCCATCAGGCGGTGCACGAAATGCCAGTCGTCCTCGTATTGCATGCAGAACGAACGGGACGGCAGCGGCTGGTAGAGCCTGAAATCGAAGCAGCCTTTCGCCTGCTGATGCTGGTTCAGGACGTCGGCGATGATCTCGTCGGCGGACTTGTCTTGCCAGATGCGCTGGTCGCGGCGGAACTTCAGGAAGTGCAGGAACGAGGCGAAGACGATCTGGTAGTGCGTGAGGCCGCTGTCCGACCCGAGCCGGCGGGCAGCGTGCACGTACCCGTGGTGCGGCGCGTACGACTTGTCGGCCTGCTGGATGCGTAGCGTCACCGGCTGCGCGATCAGCTTCTTGAGTTCGATGTCATCGGACACCGACACGGCGTCGACCGTGAACTCGAAATGCCGTCCGAGCCGGGATCGCCCCTTGACGCGATGGGGCAGCAGGACGTCAGGGCCGAGCGGCGTCTCCAGTTTGACGAGTCGTTCGTCCTGGACCGGCCCGGCCAGCAGTGCGCTTCTCAATGCTTGCGAATTCATTACCCGTGCTCGCTTTTTTTGTGCTGGGTCGCACGCTCTCTCGTGCGGAATCCCGTAATTGTATGAGATAAGCGACGGATGTCTCGAATTTGCCCTTCAACGGCATTTCAAATCTGGTCGGATCGTCGGCCTGACGGGCAAGGCGCACACGTCATCCGGCCGGGCAATGGCTGGCCGTCAGCGGTTCCGGCCGGGTCGACCGCCGCAGGGCCACTCAGCCCGCCGGCTCCTCCGCCTTCCAGTCCCCCGACTTCCCGCCGCGCTTCTCGCGCACGCTCACGTCGGTGATCACCATCCCGCGATCGACGGCCTTGCACATGTCGTAGACGGTCAGCAGCCCGACCTGTACGGCGGTCAGCGCTTCCATCTCGACGCCGGTGCGGCCGAACGTCTCGACCTGTACGACGCAGTGGACGCCGGGCAGCGCGTCGTCGAGTTCGAACTCGACGGCCACGCGCGTCAGCGCGAGCGGGTGGCACAGCGGGATGAGGTCGGCCGTGCGCTTGGCGCCCTGGATGGATGCGATGCGCGCGACGCCGAGCACGTCGCCTTTCTTGGCCTTGCCGTCGCGGATCAGCGCGAACGTAGCCGGCAGCATCCTGATCGTGCCGCGCGCGATCGCAATGCGTTGGGTTTCCTGCTTGCCGCCGACGTCGACCATGTGCGCATGGCCGGCGGCGTCGAAATGGGTGAGTCCTGACATGTCGTGCTCCAGTGGAACGGCGTGCTCGCGCGAGCACGTCGCTCGGTCCTGCTTCGCGATCGGGCAGGGCGCCGTATCCCATCCCCGCACCCCGATCCGATCCAACGTTTCAACGGGCGCCTATCATAGCAGTGGCATTCGCGGCGCCGGGTACGCAGATGGCGCGCTTGCCGTACGGGACAGTCGCGATGTCGCCGGTACAATGACCCGAATATTCAGACCAAACGCCGCGATGCGCGCCGGGCGCGCGGGACGGCGTCGTTTTCATCCTGCCATGCGTGTCAAACAGTTGCTTGCCGTGTCGCTGTCGGTGGCGCTCGCATTGCCGCCGAGCGGCCATGCGCAGAGCGCGTCCGCGCCGCCGCTCGAAGCGGGGGCGGGAGGCGCGCGGGCGATGTCCACGGTGCAGTCCGGCATCGCGGCCGGCGTGTTCGGCACGTACG